>DATMTO010000293.1:0-20624 GCA_035564055.1 Rhodocyclaceae bacterium
CCCTGCTCCGAGGCCCTGATTGCCGCCGGTATCGGGCGCGTGGTCGCGGCCATGCAGGATCCGAATCCGCTGGTGGCCGGCCAGGGCCTGGCGCGTCTTGCCGCGGCGGGCGTGCAGGTGCAATCAGGCCTGTTGGAAAACGAGGCGATCGAACTCAACATCGGCTTCGTTTCGCGCATGACGCGTGGCCGGCCGTGGCTGCGGATCAAGACAGCGGCCACGCTGGACGGCAAGACCGCGCTCAACAACAACGCTTCGCAATGGATCACCGGTGAAGCCGCGCGTCAGGACGGCCATCGCTGGCGCGCGCGCGCCTGCGCCATCCTCACCGGCTTCGGTACGGTCAAGGAAGACAACCCCCAGCTGACCGTGCGTGGCGTCGATTACGGCAACCTGGCGCCGCGTCAGCCGCTGCGCGTGGTCGTCGACAGTCGCCTGCAGATTTATCCGACCGCGAACGTATTGAAAGGAGGCAATGCGCTGGTGGTTGGGGCGGTGGAAGACCACTCTCGTATCGCCGCGCTCAGGGATGTCGGTGCCGAGGTGCTGATCATTCCCAACGCGCACGGCAAGGTCGAGCTGCACAGCATGCTGCGTGCGCTGGCCGAGCGCGGCATCAACGAGATTCACGGCGAAGCCGGCTTCAAGCTCAATGGCTCGCTGTTGCGCGAAGGCTGTGTGGACGAATTCCTCATCTACCAGGCGCCCATGCTGGTCGGCGACAACGCGCAGGGCATGTTCAATTTGCACGAGCTGAGCGAACTCAGCCAGGCGACGCGTTTGAAGATCATCGAGCGCACGATCATCGGTGACGACATGCGCATGCTGGCGCGACCTGTCCGCTAGCCATGCACAACCGCACCGTCAGCGTCGAAATCGCCATGTCTGCGGCCGATGTGTACCGCTATGTGCGCGATCCCGATGAGCTGCCGAAATGGGCGGCAGGCATCTGCAAGTCGGTGACGGTCAAGGATGGCGTCTGGCATGTCGATACGGGGACCGAGCTCGGCACCGTGCGCTTTGCCTTCTGCGAGGACAATGCCTTCGGCGTGCTGGACCATACCGTGATATTCCCCAGCGGTAGCAGCCAACTCAATCCGATGCGTGTCGTTGCCAATGGCGACGGTGCCGAACTCATGTTCACCGTCTTCCAGACCGAAGGCATGAGCGATGAGGCCTTCGTCAAGGACGTGCAAGCGGTGATGCGCGACCTCAAGACCATCAAGATGCTGCTCGAGGCTAGCGAACCGTTTTCGCGTCCTGGCTGAAAAGCTTCCTCCAGTCTTCCGGCGTTTCCGTCTGCGTGCCGCCAAGCTTTTCCTTCCAGGCATAGGCACGCTGTGTCGCCGGCCTTGCCTTGATCGCTTCGAACCAGCGTTTCAGATTCGGAAAATCGTCGAGGTTCTGTTGCTGGCGCTCGTGCGGAACGATCCACGGGTAACTCGCCATGTCGGCAATCGTGTATGCGTCGCTGGCGATGAACTCGCGATCAGCAAGGCGCTTGTTCAGCACGCCGTAGAGCCGTCCGGTTTCACCGACGTAGCGCCTAATCGCGTATTCGATTTTCTCCGGCGCATAGGCGCTGAAGTGATGGTTCTGCCCGGCCATGGGGCCGAGCCCGCCCATCTGCCAGAACAGCCATTGCAATGTCTCGTTGCGGCCGCGCAGATCGGCGGGAATGAAGCGGCCGATCTTGTCGGCGAGGTAGAGCAGGATGGCACCCGACTCGAACAGCGACAGCGGTGCGCCGCCGTCCGCCGGCGCGTGGTCGACAATGGCTGGGATGCGGTTATTCGGCGCGATCTTCAAAAAGTCCGGCGCGAACTGATCGCCCTTGCCGATATTGATCGGCTTGATTTGATATTCGAGCCCGCTCTCTTCGAGAAATAGTGTGATCTTGTGGCCGTTGGGCGTGGTCCAGTAGTAGAGGTCGATCATTTCTTTTCCTTAGTGCTGACATTGTCGAACGCATTAAGACCGCCGCTCACATTGAAGACATTGCGATAACCCATCTGACGCAGGCTGTCGGCGGCGAGCGCGCCGCGATTGCCGCCGGCGCAATACAGCACCACCGGCGCGTCCTTGTCGGCGACAGCATCGCCGATCTTTACCTCCAGCCGACCGCGGCTGATGTTCACCGCGCCGGGCAGGCCGGGTTTCTCGGCAACCTCCTCGCCGTCGCGTACATCAATGAGGTGAGCGCCCTGAAGCTGTTTCGCCAGGGCTTCGTCCGGCGTGATTTCGCGGATGCGCTGGCGCGCCGCGTCCGCCAGCTTCAGAAAGTCTTCATTGCCTGCCATGTCTGTCTCCGCTCAGCTGAAATTACCGTAGAAATCCCACTTGCCGAGCTCGACGCCGTTGTGACGCAGGATGGCGTAGGCAGTCGTAACGTGAAAGTAGAAGTTCGGCAGCGCCTGCTGGAGCAGGTAGTTCTGCGCCGTGAAGTGGATGTCGCCGCGGCTGCGCGTGGGCAGCACCACCGGCCTGTCTTCGCTGCCGTCGATCTGCTCCGGCTTGATACTCTTCAGAAACACAATGGTCTTGGCAATGCGTTCCTGCAGTTCGGGAAAGGTGGATTCGGTATCGGCGAAGCTGGGATTCTCGATGCCGGAGAGGCGTGCGGCGGCGCCCTTGGCCGTGTCGCTGGCGATCTGCACCTGGCGCGCGAGGGCGAACATGTCGGGATAGAGGCGCGAGGTGATGAATACGCTCGGATCGACCTTCTTTGCTTCGGCGTGAGCCGCGCCCTTGGCGAGAATATGCGAAAGATTTTCGAGGCCGCGGATGAAGACCGGAATCGATGCCTGGTACATGGAGATCGTCATGAGGTTTCCTTTCAGGAGGGGTCAGTGAGGCACAGCCGGCGCGGGGTTGCCGCCGCCGGATAGATCGTCATGGCGCAGCTTGTGCTGCCCGGTGAAGAAGATCGTGGTACCGATTGCCGTCGCCGCCGTCAGCGTGGCGATGATGGGGAGGGCGGTCTGCGCGTTCAGCAGCCCGACGGTGGATGAAGACAGCGCGCCCACCCCGATCTGCAGGAAGCCGAGCAGGGCCGAGGCGCTGCCGGCATGCTTGCTGAACGGCGCCAGGGCGAGCACGGCGGCATTCGGATAGATGAGGCCGAGACAGAAGAGCCAGGCAAAGAACATGGCGATGGTCGCCGCGAGGCCGAACCAATCTTGCCAGATGCCGATCAGGAACAGGACGGCGATCGCCGCCTGAACAAGCATGGCGTACTTGAACACGGCGGCGCTGCCGTATTTTTTTGACAGGACGATATTCAGCTGGCTGCCGCCGATGAAGCCGACCGACAGACCGGCGAAAATGGCGCCGTAGACATGCGTGCTGACGTTGAACACCTTCATGAAGATAATGGGAGAACCGGCCACATACAGGAACAGACCGGAGAAGCAGAAGGCGCCGGCCATCGCATAAACGTGGAAGTGCGGATCGCGCAAAATGCCGACAAAGGTGCGCGCGATGGGCAAGGCCCGCAGCGATACCGATTTGTCCGGCACGTGGCCTTCCGGCAACCAGGTCGAGGCGATGCCCAGAATCGCCAGCGTGATCGCGCCGAGCGCCGCGAAGATCCATTGCCAGCCGACCGCAGTGGCAAGGAAACTGCCGATGGTCGGTGCCAGCAGCGGCGACACGCTGAGGATCAACAGCAGCAAGGACATCACCTTGGCGCCCTCATGCACCGGAAAGAAGTCGCGCACCATGGTAAGCGCGCCCACCTGCGCTACGCAGCCACCGAGGGCCTGCAGGAAGCGCAATGCGATCAGGGCTTCAACATTCGGCGCCAGCGCACAGCCGATGGAGGCCAGCACGAAGATGCCGAGACCGAGAAACAAAGGTTTCTTGCGACCGAAGCGATCCAGTAGCGGCCCGTAGAACAATTGGCCGATGGCCATGCCGACGAAATAGCTCGACAGCGACAGCGCCACCTGCGCCTCCGTGCTGCCCAGCCCCGCCGCGATCTGCGGGAAGGCAGGCAGATAAAGGTCGATGGCGAACGGCGTCACGGTGCTCAAGGCCCCGAGAATCAGGATGATGTGGAGTTCGCGTTTCTTTGAATCGGTCATTGCTGCGGGTACCAATGAAAATTGCCGGGGCGCGCCCCGGCAATTCGGAATTACCAGGGCAAAGCTTCACCCAGATGGAAAAAGCCACCGGTCGGACCATCGGCCGGCAAGGTCGCCAGCTGCACGCTGGTCTTGCCGCCTTCGCTCACTTCCATGGGCGCTTCGGCGCCGCCCATATCGGTCTTGACCCAGCCGGGATGCGCCGAGTTTACCTTGATCGCAGTGTCCTTCAGCTCATCGGCGAGATGCACGGTGAAGGCGTTGAGCGCTGTCTTCGAGGCGTTGTAGGCGAGCTCCTTGGCGGCGGCAATCGGCGAGTCCTTCATCTGATGCACACCGAGCGAACCGAGGATGCTGGCCAGGTTCACGATGCGGCCGGCCGGCGCCTTCTTGATCAGCGGCAGCAGCACCTGCGTCAGTTCGATCACCGAGAAGAAGTTCACGTCGAAGGTTTTGCGCAGCAAGTCCTGGGAGGCGGTGCTGGCGTTGTTACCGAACAGCGGCCCGAGCGCGACGCCGGCATTGTTCACCAGGATGTCGAGCTTGCCGTATTTGCGTTCGAGATAATCGCGAACATCCAGGAAGGTGGACGAGTTCAGCGAGTCAAAGGCAATCGCTTCTGCATTGATGCCCTGTTGCTTGAGTTCCTGGACGGCGGCATCGCCCTTGGCGATGTCGCGCACGCCGATGACCACGGTGATGCCCAGCTTGCCGAGGCCGCGGGCGGTTTCCAGGCCGAGGCCGCGATTGCCGCCGGTGATGAATGCAACTTTGCTCATGGTGTTTCCTTTCGAATAAAAAGCCCGCTCCCACAGCAAGGGAGGGAGGTTGAGGAGCGGGCGGTAAAAGCTATTGCTTGGCGACCTGTGTGTCCTGCGGCGCGGCAATGACAGCCTGTTGTTGCTCGACCGGCAATCGCGCATCCCAGCCGCCGCCGAGCGCGCGGATCAGATTGACGGTTGCTCTCGCTCTTTCTCCGTCAAGCGACACCGCGGTCAAGCGCTGTTGCAGCGCGCTGCGATCGGCGTCGATCACGCTGAGGTAGCTGACGGCTCCTTCGCGATACTGCACGCGGGAAATGCGTGCTGCACGATCCGACGCGCCGACCGCAGTGTCCTGCGCCTTGTTCTGGTCGTCGAGAATGCGCAGGTTGGCGAGGTTGTCCTCGACTTCCTTGAACGCACGCAGCACGGTAGCGCGGTAGTTCGCCACGTCTTCCTCATAGGCTGCATTGGCCCGATCCACGCCCGCCGCGCGGGCGCCGCCGTCGAAGACCGGCAGGCTCAGCATGCCGCCGATCAGCGGGCCGAACACGAAGGTACGGCTGGCGCTCTTGAACAGATCGCCCAGATCGTTGGACTCGTAGCCGAGCGAACCGGTCAGCGACAGGCGCGGGAACCAGGCCGACTTGGCCGAGCCGATGCGCTCGTTGGCGGCCATCATCGAACGCTCTGCCGCGGCGATGTCGGGACGACGCTCAAGCAGATCCGAAGGCAGGCCGGCGGGCACGCTGACGAGCAGACGCGTCAGCGGTTGTTGCGGGAAGCTGAACTCCGCTGGGGCCTTGCCCAGCAGGATGGCCAACGCATGTTCGGCCACGGCGCGCTGACGGGCGATGCCCAACGACTGCGATTCGGCCGCCGCCAGTTCGGTTTTCGCCCGCGCCAGATCCAGCTCGCTCACGTCGCCGGCATCGTAGCGGCGCTGGAACAGCTCCAGCGATTCCTTGCGCAGCTTGACGGTGTCGGCGTAGATCGCCTGTGAGGCATCCAGCTCGCGCACCATGAAGTAGGCCTGGGCCACATCGGATTGCAGGGCGAGTAGGGTCGACTGGAACAGCGCAGCATTCTTGTCGGCATCGAAGCGGGCGGCATTGGCGACGGTGCTGACGCGACCGAACAGATCGACCTCATACGAGATCGTTGCCTGACCGCGCCACAGCGTGAATGGGCTGGTATCCGCGTCTGCCGGCAGTCCTTGCGAAGCCGGCGACGGCAACTGGCGGGTCGGGCCGAAGCCGAGACCGACCTGCGGGAACAGACCGGAGCGGGCGCTCTTTTCCAGGGCGCGGGCCTGGCCGAGACGGGCCGCGGCGGCGCGCAGGTCCTGATTGGCCGAGAGGGCTTCAAGCTCGAGCGCGTTCAGCGTTTCGTCGTTGAAGATCTTCCACCACTCGCCGCGGGCGATTTCTTCCGCCGGTTGCGCCTTCTTCCAGTTGCCTTCTGCAGGCGCAACATCCTTGGCTACCGGTGCTGCCTCCTTGAAAGCGCCAGGCGCAGAGACGTCGGGGCGCTGGTAGGTCGGTGCCACCGAGCAGCCGGCGATCAGCAGTGCCGCCAACAGACCCGTGGCAAGACCGAACGATGATTTATTCGAGTTCATGTTTTTACTCCAGACCGGCATGATGAGCCGGCGCGTTATGGACGGTCAGCGGCGCGTCGTGATGCGCGGCCGAGTGCAGCTTGTGTTTGCCGGCCAGCTTGCGCAGCAGGACGTAGAACACCGGGGTCAGGAACAGGCCGAAGAAGGTCACGCCGATCATGCCGAAGAACACCGCGATACCCATGGCATGGCGCATTTCCGAACCAGCACCGGAAGAGGTCACCAGCGGGATCACGCCCATGATGAAAGCGATCGAGGTCATCAGGATCGGACGCAGACGCAGACGGCTGGCATCGATGGCGGCTTGCAGCGGCGTGTGGCCCTGCATTTCGAGTTCGCGAGCGAACTCGACGATCAGGATGGCGTTTTTACATGCCAGCCCCACCAGCACCATCAAACCGATCTGCGTGAAGATATTGTTGTCGCCACCGGTCAGATACACACCGGTCAGCGCGGCAAGAATACTCATCGGCACGATCAGGATCACCGCCAGCGGCAGCGTCAGGCTCTCGTACTGCGCAGCCAGCACCAGGAACACGAGCAGCACGCTGATCGGGAACACCCAGATGCCGGCATTGCCTGCGAGGATCTTCTGATAGGTGAGGTCGGTCCACTCGAACTTGACGCCGCGCGGCAGGGTTTCAGCCGCGATGCGTTCGGCGGCGGCTTCGGCCTGCGAGGACGAGTAGCCGGGGGCCGGGCCGCCGTTGATGTCGGCAGCGGTGTAGCCGTTGTAGCGCACCACCATTTCCGGACCAAAGGTCTGATGCACGGTCACCAAGGAGGACAACGGCACCATCTCGCCGGCGCTGTTGCGCGTCTTCAACTGGCCGATGTCTTCCGGATGGGAACGGAACGGCGCATCGGCCTGGGCACGCACCTGATAGACGCGGCCGAAACGATTGAAGTCGTTCACGTACAGCGAGCCGAGATAGATCTGCATGGTGTCGAACACATCGGTGATCGGAACGCCCAGTTGCTTGGCCTTGGTGCGGTCGAGGTCGACGTCGAGCTGCGGCACATTGATTTCGTAGCTCGAGAACATCGGGCCGAGCTCAGGCGCCTTGCTGGCGGCAGCCATGAAGGCCTTGGCCGCCTTGTCGAGCTCGGCATAGCCGACCGAGCCGCGATCTTCGATCTGCATCTTGAAGCCGCCCACGGTGCCGAGACCCATCACCGGCGGTGGCGGGAAGATGGCGATGAAGGCCTCCTGAATCGAAGCAAACTGCTGGTTCAGCGCACCGGCGATCGCGCCGGCCGACAGATCCTTGCTCTTGCGTTCATCAAACGGCTTCAGCGTCACGAACACAATACCGGCGCTGGAGCTGTTGGTGAAACCGTTGATCGACAGGCCCGGGAAAGCGACGGCGGACTCCACGCCCGGTTGCTTCAAGGCGATGTCGCCCATCTTGCGGATCACGTCTTCGGTACGATCGAGCGAGGCGCCGTTCGGCAGCTGGGCGAAGCCGACCAGATACTGCTTATCCTGGCCCGGCACGAAGCCGCCCGGTACCAGCAGCGAGATACCGACAGTGGCGGCCAGCAGCGCGACATACACGCCCATGGCCTTGGACTTGTGACCGATCACCTTGGTGACGCCGCTGCTGTACTTCGTCGACGAACGATTGAAGAAACGATTGAACGCAGCGAAGAAGCCACCGAGATACTTGTCCATCAGCTTGGTCAGCCAGTCCTTCGGTTCGTCGTGACCCTTGAGCAGCATGGCGGCCAGCGCCGGCGACAGGGTCAGCGAATTGAAGGCCGAGATCACCGTCGAAATGGCGATGGTCATGGCGAACTGCTTGTAGAACTGGCCAGTCAGGCCGGTCATGAAGGCCAGCGGCACGAATACTGCAACCAGGGTCAAAGCGATGGCGATGATCGGGCCCGATACTTCACGCATGGCGCGGTAGGTGGCGTCGCGCGGCGAAAGGCCGGCTTCAATATTCCGCTCCACGTTTTCCACCACCACGATGGCGTCGTCGACCACGATGCCGATCGCCAGCACCATGCCGAACAGCGATAGCGCATTGATCGAGTAACCGAAGCCCAGCATCAGCGAGAAGGTGCCGATGATGGAGACCGGCACGGCCAGCAGCGGGATGATGGAAGCGCGCCAGGTCTGCAGGAAGATGATCACCACCAGTACGACCAGGGCAATCGCTTCGAGCAGGGTGTGCACCACGGCTTCGATTGAGGCGCGCACGAACTGGGTCGGGTCATAGACGATGCTGTAGCTGACCGAGGACGGAAACTCCTTGGACAGTTCCTGCATCGTTTCGCGAACGTGCTTCGAAATGTCGAGCGCATTGGCACCCGGTGCCTGGAAGATCGGAATGGCGACGGCCGGCTTGTTGTCGAGCAGCGAGCGCAGGCCATATTCGGACGCGGCCAGCTCGATGCGGGCGACGTCGCCAAGGCGCGTAATGCCGCCGTCGGGCGAGGACTTGAGGATGATGTTGGCAAACTCGCCTTCGGTCTTGAGACGACCCTGCGCATTCACGTTCAATTGCAGCGGCACATCCGGGCCGCTTGGCGAGGCGCCGATGGTGCCGGCGGCCACTTGAACATTTTGCTCACGAATCGACTTGATCACGTCGCTGGCGGTCAGGCCGCGTTGCGACACCTTGTTCGGATCCAGCCACACGCGCATGGCGTAGTTACCGGAGCCGAACAAGCCGACTTCACCCACGCCCTGAATACGGGCGAGACGGTCCTTGACGTTGATCACTGCGTAGTTGCGCAGATAGGTCATGTCGTAGCGGTCGTCCGGCGAGGTCAGGTGGACCACCATGGTCAGCGTCGGCGAGGACTTGAGCGTGGTCACGCCCAGGCGTTGCACGTCTTCCGGCAGGCGCGGCAGCGCTTGCGAGACACGGTTCTGGACGAGCTGTTGCGCTTTATCCGGATCGACGCCGAGCTGGAAGTTCACGGTGATGGTTAGGTTGCCGTCGCTGTTGGCCTGCGACTGCATGTAGAGCATGTTCTCGACGCCGTTGATCGACTCTTCCAGCGGCGCAGCCACGGTTTCGGCGATCACCTTGGGATTGGCGCCGGGGAACTGCGCGCGCACCACGACCGAGGGCGGCACCACTTCCGGATATTCGGAGATGGGCAGCTTGAAGACCGATAGGATGCCGGCCAGCAACAACAGCACCGACAGTACGCCCGCAAAGATCGGGCGGTCGATGAAGAATTTAGAGATATTCATTGGAGTTCTCTGTAGGGTTCTGTACGCGAGCGCAGATCAGTCGGCCTTGGCCACTTGCTGCGGCTTCTTTGCGGATGCGGTGTTCAGCGCGTCTTCCATGTTCACGATCTGCGGCGAGACCGGTGCGCCGGGACGCACGCGCTGCAGACCGTTCACGATGATGCGTTCGCCCGGTTGCAGGCCGGCATCGACGACGATCAGGCCGTTCTGTGCAGCGCCGGTCTGGACCTGGCGGTATTCGGCCTTGTTGTCCTTGTCGACGACGAGCACGAAGCGCTTGTCCTGGTCGGTACCGATCGCCTTTTCGGCAATCAGCACGGCCTCGCGCTCCTTGCCACCGCCGAGGCGGATACGCGCATACAGGCCGGGGATCAGCGTGTTGTCCTTGTTGTCGAACACGGCGCGCACGCGGATCGTGCCGGAGGTCGTGTCGATGCGGTTGTCCACCGAGCTGATGGTGCCTTCGTGCGAGTAGCCGGTCTCGTTGGCGAGGCCGAGGCTGACCGGCAGGGCCAGCTCCTTCTTGCCCGCGGCCGCAGCGGCACGCGCCGGGTTCACGTACTTGAGAAAGCTTTGTTCATCGACGTCGAAGGACGCGTAGATCTTGTTCGACGACACCAGCGTAGTCAGCGCCGGGCCGCTGTTGGCGGTGACCAGATTGCCGACAGTGACTTCGGCGCGCGACATGCGACCGTCGATGGGCGCGCGAATTTGCGAGTACTCGAGGTTCAGTTTGGCGATTTTCAGATCGGCCTGGGCCACCTGGGCGGCGTTCTTCTTTTCCTCGAAGTCGCGCTTGGCAATGGCATTCTCGGCCAGCAGGCGCTCACCGCGGGCGAGATCGGCGGCGGTGTAATCGGCGCGCGCTTCTGCGGCGGAAACCGCAGCGGCGTACGGGCGCTGATCGATGGTGAAGAGAATGTCGCCCTTCTTGACCAGTGCGCCGTCCTTGAAGTGCACCGCAGTCAGCACGCCGGTGACCTGCGGACGGATCTCGACGCGATCAATGGCTTCGAGGCGCCCCGAGAAGTTGCTCCAGTCGATGATTTTTTTACTCAGCACTTCGGCTACATCGACCGGCACGCCTTGCGCAGCGGCTGGTGGCGCGTCGGCGTGAGCCTCATTGCTGCCGGAGATGCCCCAGGCGCAGGCAGTAACGATGAGCACGCCGGCCACAGCCAGCGACAAGGCAGTGCGCTTGTTCTTGAAGTTGGGGTAAGAAATGTTCATGGTGGTTTCCTTGAGGAGATATTGAATTCGGTTGTTATGCGGGTCGTTCAATTCGTGTGCAGCTGGCGGCGCAGGAAGTCGGCGGCTTCCTCGAGCAGCGGCGTGTGTTCGTGAAGCTCGGCATGGCGCACGTTGAAGCGTGTCACCTGTGTCGGCACGCCGGCGTTGATAAGCGCGGCGGCATACTGTTCGCCTTCCTTGTGCAGCACGTCGCATTCGGCGGTCAGCACCAGCGCCGGCGGCAGGCCGCGCAGGCGACGCGACTCCAGCGGCGAGGCGTAGGGATGCAGACGTTCCTGCGCGCGCGGCAGATATTTCGAGTAGCAGTCGGCGCAGGTCTCCGGCTTGAGGTCGGAGCCCAGACGTTTGGCGTCGCCGAGCTTGGTCATGCTCGGATCAAGCATCGGCCCGATCAGCACCTGGGCGGCGATCTCCGGCACATTGCGGTCGCGTGCGATCAGCGCCAGCGCGGCGGCGATATTGCCGCCGGCGTCGTCGCCAGCCACGGCGATGCGTTCCGGATCGATCTTCAACTGCTTGGCGTTTTCGAGCAGCCACACCGAGGCGGCATAGGCGTCCTCGGGCGCGGCCGGGAAGGGGCGCGTCGGCGCCAGCGAGTAGGCCACAGACAGCACCACTGCGTGTACGCGTTCGGCGATGTGGCGGGCCGGCACTTCGGCATCGTCGAGGTTGCCGCCGACAAAGCCGCCGCCGTGGAAATACAGCACCGCCGGCAGGCGCGCCTTTTTCGCATCCGCCACGGCAGGGCGATACAGACGCGCCTGCACCTGATCCACGAAACCGGGGATCAAGAGGTTCTCCACGCGCACGGCTTCGGCGGCGGCTTGCAGCGGTTGAAGAAGGTTGCCGAGAGCGGCATTAACAGCGTCCATCGCAGGTTTTTATCCGTTCCAAATGGAAAGGTGATTTGGGATGAGTGCATTTTGGGTGTTGCCTTTTCGAAGATAAATACCTAGATTTGGATAACACTGTTCTTGCGTCACGAACAATAAAGCAGGTATGTTGACACCACTGTGTCAGTAGTCTTGCCTGGCCTGAGTCTGGGCAGCGACTTGTAAGTTATTGAAAGGTAATGAAAATGGATAGGTTTCAGGCAATGCAGGTGTTCATGGGGGTGGTTGATGCGAACAGCTTCAGCCGCGCTGCCGACAATCTGAACCTGCCCCGTGCAACAGTGACAACGACGATTCAGAGCCTGGAAAACCACCTCAAGGTGCGGCTGCTGAATCGCACCACCCGCAGCGTCAGCCTGACCCCCGACGGCGCCGCCTATTACGAGCGTTGCGCCCGCATCCTGGCCGAACTGGAAGAGACCGAAGCCGCCTTCAAGGATGTCGCCCAGCGTCCGCAAGGCCGTCTGCGCATCGACGTGCCCTCTACCATCGGCCGCCAGATCCTGATCCCGCGTCTGTGCGACTTCCGCACGCGCTACCCCGACATTGATCTCGTCATCGGCATGGGCGACCGACCGGTCGATCTGGTGCAGGAAGCGGTGGACTGCGTGATCCGCGGCGGCGAACTCGTCGATTCCACGTTGGTGGCGCGCCGCATCGGCTCCCTATCCTTCATCACCTGCGCCGCGCCGAGCTATCTCGAACGCTACGGCGAACCCAAGACGCTGGAAGAACTACAGCAGAACCATCACGCGGTGCACTACTTCTCCAGCCGTACCGGTCGTGTCATCGACTGGGATTACATGATCGACGACGTGCGTACCGAGGTGAAGATCAAGGGCACGGTCTCGGTGAACGATGCCGAGGGCTACATGGCGCTGGCACTGCAGGGCTTCGGCATGGTGCAGGCGGCGCGCTTCATGGCGATCCCGCACATCGAAAAGGGCGAGCTGGTCGAGATCCTCAAGCAGTGGAAGCCGGCGCCATTGCCGATCTCCGTGCTCTATCCGCAGAATCGCCATCTTTCGCCCAAGGTGCGTGCCTTCGCCGACTGGGCCGCCGAAATCTTCGCGCGGTGCCCGCTGCTCAACGGCAAGGATGCCGACGACACGCACTACAGCAGCGAATGCACCTTCGTCGGCACCCCCGGCGGCAACACTGTGCGCGACATCATGGAACAGCGTAATGTTGCGGAAAGCGTGCTCTAGCTGAAGGCGCGTCGCACGTTCAAGTTGCGACTTGCCGGGGTGCCGCAGGCCGGGCCAATAGCGCAGCATCTACTACGTAGCACTCCCATGCAGCACCCACCACAGGAGACATCCGCATGAAGTTTCTCGCCGTCCTGCGCAGTCGCGCCGTGTTGTTCTTCGTGCTCTGTCTCGCCGCCGCGCATGCGCGTGCCGCCGATGCGTATCACGAGTACGTCGCCGACGTGTATCAGCTCTTGAGCATTCAGACCCGCAACGCCGACACCGTCATCGCCTATGCCGACGGCAAGAACGGCGCCCTGCTCAAGTCGGTGCTCACCCCAAGCCATTTCAACCCGCAGCTCGACCATTTCCTGCAGGCTGCATCGCGTTCCCAGGACAAGAGCCTGCCCAATGTGGTGCAGGCGATCAAGCCGGTGATCGACCGCTACGACGCGGCCTTCAGGGCGCAACCGAAGAAATACGAGAGCGAGTATCTCGACAGTCTTGAATGCGGCGTGCTCATTCTGACCGGCTCCAGCCGCCTCATGGCGCAGGCCGGCAAGCAGACGGTGCCCGAGGGCGCCACGCCCGAGCAGAAGAAGATGGCCGAGGCCGCCGACAAGATGCGCGAGAACGTGCGCAATATGAGTGCAACCGTCACGCGCAGCCTCGCCGAGTCACTGCGCCAGCGCGTCGACAAGGGTGAGTTCAGTCCTGAAGGCGGCAAACGGGTGCTGGCCCTGGCCAACAAGCTGGCACCGAAGTGAATAACGGCTGCCAAGCCAGCCGCAGTCTTGATGAAAGGAAATATGCATGAGTGATATTCGCGCCTGGGCTTCGTTCAAGACCGGACAGGCTCTGCAGGCCTATGCCTACGATCCGGGTCCGCTCGGCGCCGACGATGTGGAAGTCGCCGTCGAGTATTGCGGTGTCTGCCATTCCGACCTGTCGGTGATCAACAACGAATGGGGCGTGTCGAGCTATCCCTTCGTGCCGGGACACGAGGCCGTCGGCCGCGTGGTCGCCGTCGGCAGCAACGCCAAAGGCCTGACAGTCGGTCAGCGCGTCGGCGTGGGCTGGACCGCCAGCAGCTGCCTGCACTGCCCCTCCTGTCTGGGCGGCGAGCAGCATCTGTGCGCGACTTCGCAACCCACCATCGTCGGCCGCAACGGCGGCTTTGCCGAGCGCGTTCGCGCGCACTGGGCCTGGGCGATTCCGCTGCCCGATACACTCGACATCAGCTCCGCCGGCCCGCTGCTGTGCGGCGGCGTGACCGTGTTCTCGCCCTTCCTCACCTTTGACGTCAAGCCGACCGATCGCGTTGGTATTGTCGGCATCGGCGGCCTCGGACACATGGGCATCAAGTTCGCCAAGGCCTGGGGTTGCGAGGTGACGGCCTTCACCTCCAGCGAGTCCAAGACCGCCGAGGCCAAGGCCATGGGTGCGCATCATGTCGTGTCGAGCCGCAACCGTGCCGACATTGCGCGCATCGCCGGCACGCTCGACCTGCTCCTGGTTACGGTCAACGTGCCGCTGGACTGGACCGCCATGCTGCAGACCTTGCGCCCCAAGGGTCGCATGCATGTGGTCGGCGCCGTGCTCGAACCGATGCCGATTCCTGCCTTCGAACTGATCGGCGGGCAGAAGAGCGTTTCCGGCTCGCCCACCGGCAGCCCCACCACCATTGCCACCATGCTTGAATTCGCTGCGCGGCATCAGATTGCGCCGCAGGTTGAACACTTCCCCATGAGCAAGGTGAACGACGCATTGGCGCATCTGGAGGAAGGCAAGGCGCGGTATCGCATCGTGCTCGACGCCGACTTCTGAACGTCGCCGCATGCCGCAAAAAAGGGAGCCGTGGCTCCCCTTTTTTGATTATTTCAACGGCAAATAGATGTCCGTGATCAGCGCATGCTCGGGCGTGTCCGGCATCAGATTGAGATAGTGAAAGAACAGCGGAAAGTCACGCAGCTCCTCGCCGCTGTGCGGCAGCCAGTCGCGGTAGAGCGGATAGATGCTGTCACCGATGCGCGAATGCGGGCCGTGGTGACGGACAGTGGCGCAGCGTCCGCCGGGAATGGTGTGGCTGACCACGCCATAGTCGTTGGGCGCCACATCCGACTGCACGGTGCTGCAGATGCCGAAGCGGAATTTTTCCGGTTCCGTCGTATCCGGATTGTCGTAGGCGATGCCGAAGGTACGCTCGCTGGCAAGCGGCGACTGGCCGCTTGCCTTGCGCCATGCAATAAATTGCGTGACGGTATTGTTCACCAGTGCAGGCGAGCCGCGGTGCTCGATCAGCGCCACTCTGGCGCTGTCGAAGTTGACGATGCTGACGTCCATGTTCTGCTTCCTTTCCCCGCTGGGGAGCATGTAGTGCGTGTGCCAGTGCGCCCAGTCCGGCGCCTTGCGAAACGCCGTGGGTGTCTGCCCGAAGGTGTTCTTGAAGGCGCGTGAAAACGATTCCGGATTCTCGAAGCCGGCTTCCAGGGCGATGTCGATGATGCGCGCCTCCGGGCTGAAGCTCAGCCGGTAGGACGCGCGCTTGAGGCGCATCAGCTGCACGTAGCGGAATACGCCGACGCCGGTGTAATCGGAGAATTGGCGGTGAAAGTGGAACTTGGAAAAGTTCGCCACCTGGCTCAGCGATTCGACCGTCAGCTCCTCGTCCAGATGCTTCTCGATATAGTCGAAGACCCGGTTGAAACGCGCGGCGTAGGCATTGCTTGTCGTCATGTGCAGGTTCTGCTCCTCGGTGCGCACTGTGCCGCAGGGAGGATACGGTGTCCTGACCAGGATTGCTGACTTGCGGGCGAAACCTTAGGGCGTGAGTTCCCAGTGCTCGGTCCAGTCGCCCTCTTCCGTCACCACCTGCCGCAGGATGCCGAAGGCCTGTTGCAGCAGTTCGGACTCGCGCTCACGCGAATACACGAGGAAGACCGGATAGGAGAATTCGGGTGCATTCGGCACGATGCGGATGCGCCCTTCATTGATGCCGCGCTTGGTCACGCGGGTGCGGAAATAGCCGCTGCCGCCGCATTGCATCAGGTACTGCATGGCTTGCGGCCCGTGCGTGAACGACAGCACATGGCGTGTTTTTTCCGGCAGCGCCGCGTCGTGCTCCTTGCGGAAATCCGGTCCCCAGTCGACGTAGATATAGGGCTCCGGATTTCGCGTCGAGGCGATCTGGATCAGCTTCTCCTCCATCACCTGCACCACCTGCATGCCGGCGCGATACTCGGGGCGATACACCAGCACCGCGTCCAGCAGGCCGCGTTCCAGGCGCTGCTGCAGCATCTCGCTTTCGCCGATTTCGACGCGGATCGCCGGCTTCGGTAATTCGCGGCGCAGTTGCATCACCCATTGCAATTGCAAGGGATTCGACAAGGTGAATTCCGCGCCCAGGCGCAGCGTTTCTTCGGCGCCGCTCGGCAACGGCAGATCACGTCGCGCCGCCTCCCAGGTCTGCACCAGCTGCATGGCATAGGCAACGAAACGTTCGCCGTCGTCGGTGAGCTTGGCGCCGGCGCGATTGCGCACGAACAGCGCACAGCCGAGCTGGGTTTCCAGATTGTGCACGCGCGCCGTAACCGTGGTCTGCGTCACATGCAGATGCTCCGCCGCAGCGACGAAACTGCCCGAGCGGGCGATCTGCAGGAAAGTTCTGGCGAGTTCTATGTCCACCGTCGGTCCGTTGTCTTTAACTGCAATCTTTTCGATATTAAATCGAGCGAAATTTCATTATTCAGCGCATTTATAAATATGCATACTAAATACAACTTTAAACGGTGACGATCCGATTGTCGATACGGCAGCGCAGATCGTCCCACGCACGGAGGAGCTTGCATGGCCGCATCTGCCCAAACTCTGGCACAGGATTATCCCGATTCATCCGCTTTCGATGATGCCCTGCATCGCACGATTGCGCATCTGCTCGATGCGGCTGCCATCCGCCTGAACGGCGATCAGCCCTGGGACATGCGCCTGCTGGCGCCTGGCGTGCCCGAGCGCGCGCTGCGCCACGGCAACCTCGGCCTCGGTGAAGCCTACATGGACGGCGCCTGGGAAGCTGAGGCGCTGGATGAGTTCTTTGCGCGCCTGTTGCGTACACGGCTGACGGACAACCTTCTGCCCTTGCGCATGTTGTGGCATGTCTTGCGGTTTCGTCTCCTGAACCTGCAGGGCATCCGCCGGGCGCGCAAAGTCGGCGAAGTTCACTACGATCTCGGCAACGAGTTCTACGCCGCCATGCTCGACAGCCGCATGACCTATACCTGCGGCTACTGGGAGCAGGCCGAAAATCTGGAGCAAGCGCAGACAGCCAAGCTCGACATGATCTGCCGAAAGCTGCGTCTCAAGCCCGGCATGCGCGTGCTCGACATCGGCTGCGGCTGGGGCAGCTTCGTGTCTTATGCCGCCGAGCACTACGGCGTCAAATGCGTCGGCGTGACCATTTCCAGGGAGCAGGTGGCCTGGGCGCGCGAGCGCTATGCGCACCTGCCGATCGAATTCCGTCTGCAGGACTACCGCGAAATCGACGAGCGCTTCGACGCCATCGCCAGCGTCGGCATGTTCGAGCATGTCGGCCGCAAAAACTACCGGACCTATATGCAGATCGCACATCGCTGCCTATACGACGACGGCCTCTTCCTGCTGCACACCATCGGCAAGAACCTGCGCCGCAACACCCCCGATCCCTGGATCGACAAATACATCTTCCCCAACGGCGACCTGCCCTCGGCAGGCCAGATCGGTGATGCAGTCGACGGCCTGTTCGTGGTGGAAGACGTGCATAACTTCGGCGCCGATTACGACAAGACGCTGATGGCCTGGTACGAGAATTTCGAAATGGCGTGGCCGCAGTTCGAGGCGCAGCTCGGCGAACGCTTCCGGCGCATGTGGCGCTATTACCTGTTGTCGTGCGCGGGCGCCTTCCGTGCCCGCGACATCCAGCTTTGGCAGTGGGTCCTGTCAAAGGAGGGCGTGCCCGACGGCTACCGCCGCTAGACACGCACTCATCGGCGGCGGGCCGACCCCTCAGCGCCTGCCGCAGGAAGAACGAAACGTTTCGTTCGCATGCAACACACAAGGAGACAGCCATGAGAGTCGATGACGAATTCAAGGTCCAGGACAAGACCGGCCACACCTACATCCTGCAGAAGATCGGCCAGGGGATCACCTACCTGGACTTCGGCAACACCCATTTGCCGCACAACTTCGAGGGATACAAGGTCAAGTATTCCGATCGCATTGTCGAGCCGCAGACCGACGGCTCGTTCAGGATCAAGGACACCGGTACCGTCGTCCGGCGCCTGAACTGAACCGTTGGGCTGCGTGGCAGCCCAGCCCGCAAGGAAAGTTGCAGCAAGCCTGAAGGCGCAACCCCCATGTGCCGAACGGAGACAGCACCGCCGCCGTCACTCTTCCCGACGCTGCAAGACGGCGGCACCTACAAAAGAAGCGGGCGCCATGCCTGGCGTGGCGCCCGTCTTTATTTTCGTGTCGTGCTAGGGTTCGGTCTGGCTTGGCGCTACCGCTGAGCGAGCCTTCCTTCAGCCGAATGAATCATCCCGAAAAATCAGGCGATACGGTCCCGAACCTTGTCGTCTATTTCCAAAGCGAAATGGGCCTGCGCAGTCGCAGCGCAAGCCCGCTGGCGCCGCACCACATTTTGGCCATCCCGCAGCCGCCTGCGCGCGTACTCGCCGACTGGGACCGCGAAGTTGCGGAGATGGGCCTTGAGATCGGCGACATCGAGACCTTGCCGCTGGCGCGCACCATCCTGCGCTGGCCGGACTATCCGCGCTGTGCCGAAACGGTGTCTGGCTGGATGCAGGCGCTGGGCTTGCCCGATCTGCTCGATCCCAATGACATTGCCCTCATGGCCTGCCGTGGCACGCATTACCACCACGACAGCGCGCAGTACGGCAACGCCGCTTTCTGCAATCTCTTTCTGAGCGAAGACAAGGGGCTGGACCTGCACTTTGCGGCGCTGGGGCTGCGCATTCCTTTGCGGCGGGGCACCGTGGTGATCTTCGATACGGCGCAGCCGCACGCCGTCATCCCGCGCGATCGCAGCGGTTTCGATGCAGCTGATTTAAGGCCCGATCAGGACTGCACCCAGGTTTTCCTGACCTGGGAAATGCCGATCGAGAATGC
The DNA here is from genome assembly GCA_035564055.1 of Rhodocyclaceae bacterium. Lineage (GTDB taxonomy): Bacteria > Pseudomonadota > Gammaproteobacteria > Burkholderiales > Rhodocyclaceae. Next base: position 19,172 of record DATMTO010000293.1, read on the forward strand.
GCAGCTCAGGCGTGTGCTGAAGATCGACCTGGACGTCGATCCTGCAGCCTGTCTCAAACTGGATGAACAACAGCTACGCCTGAACGGAGAGATCGTAGCCGTATGTCCGGCCACCGGGCGGTGGCAGGCGGCGGATTAACGGCGACGCAAGCGTTTGCGTTGTTCCTGCGAGGCGCCTGCGATCAGTCGTAGACCGGGGCACCGAAATTCGCGTTGCGATGAACGGCGCTCTGTGCCTCGGACATGGAGTGATAGGTGGCTTTGCTGAAAAGACTCACCTTTTTGTCCGGATGCAGGATGCCGATACAGTGCTCCGTGGTGTCGCCCTGCATGGTCAATGGCACACAGCGGGAAGATACGGCGGCGGCCATATCAACACGTGCGGTCTCGAATCGCCAGGCGATGACGGCCCCACCAACGGCGAGCTCCTTCTTTTCCGCCACGTCGATCACCAGAAAATGGCCGGGCTCCGCAGGAATGACATGGAAATGACTGTTGTTCATAAATTCTCCAACAAAGACCGACGGTGAGTGAAGCACCAACGCAGCATAGCCCAAATAGGCACGGCACCCCGCCAAGGATTTTGTTTCAGCAATCTGCCTGTCCGTATCGTCCTACTGCATTCATCTTCGTGTAGTGCGAAGCTGATATTTGGTCTAGAACTTAGTTTCGTCCACGCAAACCCAAGGAGTAACGCAATGTCGATTGAAAAAGTCCTCTACCGCGCCACCGCCAAAGCCACCGGCGGCCGGGACGGCCGCGCCGTATCCTCGGATAATGTGCTGGATGTAAAGCTGACCACGCCCAAGGAGCTCGGCGGCGGCGGCGGTGCAGGAACCAATCCGGAACAGTTGTTCGCGGCCGGCTACTCGGCCTGTTTCCTCGGCGCCATCAAGTTCGTCGCCGCCAAGGAAAAGATCCAGATCCCGCAGGATGTCTCGATAGAAGGCAATGTCGGCATCGGACCGATTCCGACCGGTTTCGGCATCGAGGTCGAACTCAAGATCTCCCTGCCTGGCATGGACAAGGCCGCCGCCAAGGCCCTGGTCGACAAGGCCCACATCGTCTGCCCATATTCGAACGCGACGCGTGGAAATATTGATGTGACGCTGACCGTCGTCTAGCCGGCCTGCAAAGCACGGCTACCTGAACGACCATACGCCAGAGTCAAAAACTGCCTTCATGGCCTGTGCTGTGAGCGTAGATGCGGCTGGCCTAATTCCGCTACGGTATTCTTTGCCTCGTATTGCCAACAATCGAGACCAGCATTGATGAATGCGAAAGGCGGAAGGCTATGGGAATTAGTTGGATAACCGTGTTGTCGGCGGTGCCTTGGACCGAGGTCATCAGGAATGCCCCCAAGGTGGCCGAGGGAGCAAAGAAGTTATGGAGCTCGGTCGGCCGCGGGGGCGGCGGCACGCATGTGGCGAGCCCGGCCGCCGGGCCGGAGGCG
>DATMTO010000294.1:0-2384 GCA_035564055.1 Rhodocyclaceae bacterium
GGCGAAGGCACTGGCCTCGGCGCCATTGCCGGCGGCGTGCTTGGTGCCATCGTGGGCAACCAGGTCGGCAAGGGCACCGGCCGGGATGTTGCCCGCATCGCCGGTATCGCCGGCGGCGCCTATGCCGGCCATCAGGTCGAGAAGTCGCAGCGCGCGCATACCGCCTACGACATCGTGGTGCGCTTTACCGAGGACGGCAGCACTCAGCGTTTCCGCGAGGATAGCGCGCCCGTATGGCAGGTCGGCGACAAGGTCCGCGTCGAAAACGGCAAGCTGGTCCCGCGCTGAGCTGCACCAATCCCATAAACAACGGCCGTCTTCGGACGGCCGTTTGCTTTTGTACCTTGCGCTGGTGACTTAGAATCGCGTCATGGAATTCAAGAAGCCGAAATACCAGAAGCCGTATCCCGACTCGCCCTGCGTCGCGGTCTGTTCGACCACCTTCGACGACGTCTGTCGCGGTTGCGGCCGTACCGTGGCGGAAGTGGCCAACTGGGTCTTTTTCACGCAGGAGGAAAAGGACGCGGTGTGGGAGCGGATTCTTGCCGAAGGCTATCCGCGCCGGAATAGCTGAAAACTACCAGGCGATCTCCGGCCGCCCCTGCTGGCGCAGAAAGGCATTCGCACGCGAGAACGGCTTACTGCCGAAAAATCCGCGCCGCGCCGACAGCGGGCTCGGGTGCGCCGATTCGATGAGCAGATGCTGGGCGCCAATCAGTCCGCGCTTGGTCTGGGCATGCGCGCCCCACAGGATGAAGACACGCGGCGCAGCCGAGCGTCCCAGTGCACCGATGATGAGGTCGGTGACGGCATGCCAGCCGTAATCCTTGTGTGAACCGGCGGCGCCCTGATTGACGGTCAGACTGGTGTTGAGCAGCAACACGCCCTGCGCGGCCCAGCGCGACAGATCGCCGCTGTCCAGCTGAGCACCCACGTCCTCGGCCAGCTCCTTGGCGATGTTGCGCAAGGAGCGCGGCGGCGGCATGCCCTCCGGCACCGAGAAGGACAAGCCCATCGCCTGCGGCAGCAAGCGGCCGTGGCAGAGATCCTCGCCGTGATAGGGGTCCTGACCGAGAATGACCACGGAGACTGCCTCAGGCGGCATTTCGAGGGCGCGATAGCGCAAGGCACGCTCCGGAAAGACGACGCTGACGGCCTCGGCCGCGGCCACGCGCGCTTCGGCGGCGGTCACCGCATCAAACAGGCCGGCGTCGCAGAAATCCAACCAGGGACGGGGAAACTCACTCATTGCTTGCTTTCGGGATCGGCAAGGCGCGCAGCGCCTCATGGACGCGGATCGCTGCATAGGCGTCGTTGGCCGCGTATATCATCTGCTGCTCGCTCAATTGCGCCAGCGCCCAGTTCGAGGTCGAGATCCGCTTGGACTTGATGAAGCGCTGACCGAACAGAATTGCGATGGCCCCCTTGGCGCCGACAGAATTACGGTAGCCCAGCTGGCGGAAATTGCGATCCAGATCGACCAGGTTCTGCGGATGAATGCCGAACTTGTGCGCCAGCTGGCTGGTGTCGTTGGCCAGACCGAAACCGATCTTGGCCAGCGCTGCATCGTGCAGCAACTCGGCAATTGCCGCCTGCACGCCGGCAACGCGGGTCTGGAACAGCCACGCCTGATCCGCCGTGGCGAACTGCACCAGATGCGGACCGTCAGAGGTCTGGCCCTTGTGGAAGGTCGGCTTGGACTCGGTATCGAAACCTACACAGGCGGCCGCCTTCAAAGCCGCCATGGCCGCCTCGATCTGCGCCGGCGTCTGCACCAGGCTGATCGCGGCCAGCGGCAGCAGCGGAAATGGCGGCATCGCGGCGATCAGGGTCTTGTCGGGGGCGGACAGCATGGCTTTCATGGCTTTACTGTGCCATAGGCACTTATTCCCCAATCCGACTGAAAGGCGCCCCTAATCCGCTTTATCCGACCGACACATTACTGTCATCTGTTTTGTTCATATTGCGGGCTCAAGCTCATCTCCGCTCTGGAACCCAATGAACGACCTGACCCAGTTTCATGCCGGCGATCTCGACGAGATCAGCACCAACCCTTCCGCCAACACCCACTTTGCGGAAATTCTGCAAGTCGCGCTCAAGCGCCGCGACTTCCTCAAGGGCGGCCTCGGTGCCAGTGCGCTAGGCTTTCTGGGAGGGGCCACCGCGCTGCTGCAAGGCAACAATGCCGAAGCCGCGACTTTTGCGGGCGTACCGCTCGGCTTCAGCTCAGTGCCGCTGGCCGGCAACGATACCGTGGTGGTACCCGACGGCTACCGGGTACAGGTGCTCTACGCCTGGGGCGATCCGATCGGCAAGGCCGGGCTGCCCGCCGGCATGCCGGCGTGGTCGGGCGACGCCTCCGAAACCGCTGAAGCGCAGGCGCA
>DATMTO010000295.1:0-9664 GCA_035564055.1 Rhodocyclaceae bacterium
CGCGCCAGTTCCGCCAGCGCCGGATCGCTGATGCTGGCGCGCGCGGCGCTGGCAGTCAGAGCCTGCTGCACCGAGCTGCTGCGGGCTACGTCGGCGAGCGTGAAGGATTCGGCGGCAGCTGCGGCCAGCGTGTCCGGCTTGCTGTGCGCCGACTCGTAGAGCAGATTCAGATAGCTTTCAATCGCGGCGATCAGGCGTTGCTGACGCTTGACGCTGCCGGTGCCTGTTTCCTCGTCGCTGCGCCGGGTTTCGATCAGCTTGGGAATTGATTGCTTGAAGGCATCGAGTGCGGCTTCGCGCTGGCCGCTCGCCGCCAGCGCCATGCCGTGAAAGGCGCGAATCTCGGCCAGGCGGCTGCCTGACACATTGCGCCGCTGCGCCTTGTCGAGCATGCTGCGCGCCATGGTTTCGGCGGCAGTGGCGTTGCCGGTGCGCAGCAGCGCCAGTACCCAGTCGAGGTCGCCGTTGGCGAGCTTTTGCGCCAACACCGGATCGCCGTTGAGGCCGGCCTGCATCTGTTCGAACGTCGCCAGTGCTTCCTTGTAGCGCGTCTGTGCGACATAGGTCGAGGCGAGGGCGCGGCGCGCGTTCGCCATGAACAGCGACTCCGGCGTGGCGCCGGCCTGCTGGAAGGAGCGCACCGCCTCTTCGGCGAGGCGTGCGGCATCGGCGAAGCGGCCTTGTTCGCCGAGGCAGTTGGACAGCAGCATCAGCGTGGTGCCCGTGTCCGGCGCATTGCGCCCGACGCGCTCCAGCGAAAAGCGCAGCGCGCGTCGCAGCGAGATTTCCGCATCGATGTTCTTGCCCTGGCCCATCAGGGATTGGGCGATATTGCGCAACAGCACTTCGCGGAAGCGTTCGGAACGCTGCCGGTCATAGGGGCTGAAGTTGGGCGGCTTCACGCCCCCGTTCAGATCCGCCAGGAAGGCTTCCAGACTGCGCAGGCCCTTGCGATAAGCACCTTCGGCTTCAACGAAGCGGCCCTCGGCGCGGAACAGCTCGCCGCGCGCGCGTTCAAGATTGGCGCTCCAGTTATTGCTGTAGTACGTCCAGTTCTTGCTGGAGTTCAATGCGGTGAACGTCGCTTCGGCCTGACGCAACGCCTCTCTGGCCTTGTCGAAATCGCCGACCAGCACGTAGAGCTGGGCCAGCTGCTGGTAGGCACCCAGGGCCTGCCCTAGATTCTTGCGATCGGTACGCTGGGCGGCAATCTCCGCTGCTTGTATCGAGCGCAGCAGATTGCCGCCAATCACTTCCGCAGTGGACAGATCGCGATAAGCCTGAATTTCTTCCTTGGAGTTGCCGCTGATGTTTTCGGTTGCTTTGCGGAAGTCCTGGAGTTGCTGGCTGACGCGCCCGAGATCCGCCGCGGCCTGGGCGCGCTTGACGTAGAAATTGAAGAGTTCCTGCCGGTCGCTGGTGTTCGGGTCAGCCTGCTCGGCGGCGGCCCGCGCTTGCGCTGCCGTGGCGGGGTCTGGCTTGTAGTGATCGAGCAGCTTGGTCAGATCATCGATGGTGCGCGGCGGCGGGCGGTCGAGATTGTCGCTGGGCGCTGCAGCATGGACGTTCGCACACAGGAAAAGCCCTGCTGCCACAAGGGCGAATCGCTGCGTCAGCGCGGCGGTGCGGTGATAAAATTTGACCTTTGACGGTATTGCTGCCGCCTTCCAAGTGGTACTCATCATGCAAGTTGCCCCCATCAACTTTGACCGCTTCAACACCCTGGCCGACGAGGAAGCCCAGGCGCGCATTCGCGCCGCGCGCGCCAAGCTCGGCAACAAGGCCGTGCTGCTCTGTCACCACTATCAGCGTGCCGATGTCTATCAACACGCCGATCTGACCGGCGACTCGCTCAAACTCTCCCGTCTGGCTGGCGAGACGAGTGCCGACTTTATTGTTTTTTGCGGTGTGCACTTCATGGCTGAAGTGGCCGACATCATGACTCCGGATCGCCAGATTGCCATTCTGCCCGATCTGGCTGCCGGATGTTCAATGGCCGATATGGCCAGCCTCGCCAAGGTGGAACGCTGCTGGCGCGAACTCGCGGAGGTACTCAATCCCGATGAGCTGATCACCCCGATCACCTATATCAATTCGGCCGCTGACCTGAAGGCCTTCTGCGGCGATCACGGTGGCATCGTGTGCACCTCGACCAACGCCAAAACCATCCTGTCGTGGGCGCTCGAACGTCGCGAGAAGGTGTTGTTTTTCCCCGACCAGCACCTGGGGCGCTGGAGCGGCCACCAGATGGGCATTGCCCTCGAAGACATGGTGGTGTGGGATCCGGATCAGGAAATGGGCGGATTGACACCCGAGCAAGTGAGGAAGGCCAAGATCCTGTTATGGAAGGGGCACTGCTCGGTGCACCAGATGTTCCAGCCCGGCCACATCCTCAAGTGGCGCAACCAGAATCCGGGTGGCTTCGTCATCTCGCATCCGGAGTCGGCCTTTGAAGTCTGCAAGCAGTCGGACTTCGTCGGCTCGACCGAGTACATCATCAAGATGGTCAAGGAAGGTGCGCCCAACACCAAGTGGCTGGTGGGCACCGAGCTCAATCTCGTGAGCCGCCTGGCCGAGGAAGTGAAGCACGAGGGCAAGGTGGTGCAGTTCATGGCCCCGACCGTGTGCATGTGTTCGACCATGCAGCGTATCGACCCGCAGCATCTGGCCTGGACGCTGGAGAATCTGGCCGAAGGCAATATCGTCAATCAGATCAAGGTACCGGCGCACGAGGCCAAGTCAGCCAAGCTGGCGCTGGATCGGATGCTGGCGATCAGCTGATCGAGGGTGTTATCCGCTTCGGTCTGATCGGAGCTTCATGCAAATGGCCGCTCAGTTTTCCAGGGCGGCCGTTTGCATTGCGGACAGCGCGTCCCCGCTGTCATCCTTGAGATCCACGCCGCTGCGCCCCAGCTTTCTGGCACCCGCCATCAGCCAGGCCAGCTTGTGCGCGGCTTCGATGTAGTTCAGTCCTTCAGGACGGACATTCGAGATGCAGTTGCGGTGGGCGTCCGACAGTCCCGGCCGCGGACCGTGCGTGAGATAGAGCCCCATGCTGTTGGGCGAGGACAGCCCTGGTCGTTCGCCGATCATCATGACGATTTGCCTGGCGCCGAGGTGATGACCGATTTCATCGCCCAATGCGACCCGTGCCTGGGTGGCGATCACGATGGGACATTGTTTCAGCTCGGGCAGCAATTTTTCCAGCTCGGCGAGCAGCGGCAAGGCGTGGTCGGCAGCGAGCGAGGATAAGCCGTCGGCGATCACGAACACATATTCAGGCGCCCGCTGTGGCCGTTGCAATGCCAGCATGGCGCGACTGTTGTCGTTGAGCTTGCGGCCCAGGTCGGGACGTCGCAGGTAGGTGGCGCGGTCTGGCGCCGCGCTGCCGACGAAATGGACGCCGTAGCCTTGCGCCCGCAGTTCCGTTTCCAGGGTGCCGGTATCCAGCGGCAGGTGTACCGCATCGCGCGCCTGCGCATGCGCGAGAGAGAAACTGAGCACTTCGCGTGTGGGCAGACTGACGCCGGAGCGACCCAGCGCGATGCGCGCCTGGGTGAATTGCCGCACACTGCTCCACACATCCGGGGTGACGATATTGCTCATTTCAGAATCCGGCCGCCAGTCCGAGCAAGGGCTGGCTTTCCTCGCGCTGCGCGATCAGATCGCCGCGGGTATTGGTGATGCCCATGCGCTCCAGCCACTCCTCGAATTCGGGCGCGCGGCGCTTGCCGAGCAGGCGCCGCAGATAGAGCGCATCGTGGAAGGAGGTGCTCTGGTAGTTGAGCATGATGTCGTCGGCGCCGGGAATGCCCATGATGAAGTTGATGCCGGCCGTGCCAAGCAGGGTGAGCAGATTGTCCATGTCGTCCTGGTCGGCTTCGGCGTGATTGGTGTAGCAGATGTCGCAGCCCATGGGCAGGCCGAGCAGCTTGCCGCAGAAGTGGTCTTCCAGGCCGGCACGGATGATCTGCTTGCCGTCGTAGAGATACTCGGGGCCGATGAAGCCGACCACGGTGTTGACCAGGAAGGGATCGAATTCGCGTGCAACTGCATAGGCGCGCGCTTCCAGCGTCTGCTGATCAACACCATGATGGCCGTTGGCGGAGAGCGCGCTGCCTTGCCCGGTTTCGAAGTACATGACGTTGTTGCCGACGCTGCCGCGCTTCAGCTCGCGCGCAGCAGTGCAGGCTTCGCCGAGCATTGCCAGCGTGATGCCGAAACTCTGGTTGGTGATCTGCGTGCCGGCGATGGACTGGAATACCAGATCGACCGGCAGGCCTTGTTCGATGGCCTGGATCGTGTTCGTCACATGAGTGAGTACGCAGCTTTGCGTCGGCACCTCGTAACGGCGGCGCAGATCGTCGATGAGATGCAGCAGCTTGCCGATGGCGGCCAGATTGTCGGTGGCCGGGTTGATGCCGATGACGGCATCGCCGCTACCATAGAGCAGGCCGTCCAATATCGACGCCGCCACACCTTTTGCATCATCGGTCGGATGATTGGGCTGCAGGCGGACCGCCATGCGGCCGGGCAGGCCGACCGTGGTGCGAAAGCGCGTGATCACCGAGCATTTGCTGGCCACGAGGATCAGATCCTGATTGCGCATCAGTTTGCTCACCGCCGCCGCCATTTCCGGCGTGAGGCCCGGCGCCAGCGCGGTGAGCGTCGGTGTGTCGGTACCGTCGGCGAGTAGCCAGTCGCGCAGCTCGCCGACGGTGAGGCCGGCGATCGGCGCAAACGCCTTCCTGTCATGGCGGTCCATGATCAGGCGCGTGACGTCGTCGCTTTCGTACGGAACGATGACTTCATTGAGGAACTGCGTCAACGACACCTCGGCCAGGCACATGCGCGCCGCCATGCGCTCCTCTTCCGTGGTCGCTGCCACGCCGGCCAGCATGTCGCCTGAACGGGCGGGGCTGGCCTTGGCGAGCAGCGTCTTCAGGTCGGCGAAGACGTGGCGGCGAATGCCGACGTTGCAGCTGAAGCTCATGCCTAGCCTTACTCGACCACCGCCGCCAGGCTGGCGTCGAAGGCGGCGTTGTCACGCCGATGGCTGGTCAGGTGGAAGCAGGCCTGGCCGAGGATCATGATGCTGAGGAAAACGCCGGCCAGCATCAGGTTGAACCAGATCACCGTGACCAGAGCGATCAGCGCGCCGCTAAGGGCGATGGCCGGGAACACCGGATAGAACGGCGCCTTGAACGGCCGCGCCAGATTCGGCTCGGCCATGCGCAGCTTGAACAGGGCGGCCATGCTCATGATGTACATCAGCAGCGCGCCGAATACCGACATGGTGACGATATTGGCAGTCAGGGTCTGGCCGCCGAACTGCAGCAGCTCGTCGCTGAAGATGGCGGCGATGCCGATCACACCGCCGGCGAGGATGGCGCGATGCGGCGTCTTGAACTTCGGATGTACGGCGCCCAGCCAGCCCGGCAGATAGCCGGAGCGCGCCTGTGCGAAGATCTGGCGCGAGTAGCCGAGGATGATGCCGTGGAAGGAAGCGACCAGCCCGAACAGCCCCAGCCACACCAGCATATGCAGCCAGCCGCTGGATTCGCCGACGATCATTTTCATGGCCTGCGGCAGCGGATCGTTGATGTTGGCCAGCGCCTTCCAGTCGCCGGCGCCGCCGGCGAAGACCATCACACCGATGGCGAGTACCACCAGGGTCATGATGCCGGTGGTGTAGGCGATCGGGATCGAGCGCTTCGGATCCTTGGCCTCCTCGGCGGCCATGGCGACGCCCTCGATGGCGAGAAAGAACCAGATGGCAAAGGGGATCGCCGCGAACATGCCGGGGATGGAAGCGAGGCTGAAACTGTCTTCACCAGCCCAACCGCCAGCTGCGTAGTTGGCGAAGGAGAAGCCCGGCGCAACCACGCCCATGAACACCAGCAGTTCGAAGATGGCGAGCAGGGTCACGAAGAGCTCGAAGGCGGCCGCGATCTGCACGCCGACAATATTCAGCCCCATGAAGATCAGGTAGGCGCCGACCGCGGCAGTCTTTGGGTCGAGCGAGGGAAACTGCACATTCAGATAGGCGCCGATCGCCAGCGAGATTGCCGGCGGCGCGAACACGAATTCGATCAGCGTGGCCAGTCCGGCGATGAAGCCGCCGGTGGGGCCGAAGGCGCGATAGCTGTAGGCGAACGGTCCGCCGGCATGCGGGATGCTGGTCGACAGTTCGGTGAAGCTGAAAATGAAGGTGGCGTACATGATCGCCACTGCGATGGCCGTGATCAGGAAACCGAGCGTGCCGGCTGTGGCCCAGCCGAAACTCCAGCCGAAGTACTCGCCCGAGATCACCAGACCGACGGCAATACCCCAGAGCTGCCAGGTGCCCAGGCTTTTGACCAGGCTATGCTTTATTTCAGAACTCGAACTCATGACGATCTCCCGACGCAAGAAACAAACCACCGGATGTGGTGCTGGCTTCAGCTTGCGTCAGGGCCCGGCCGTTCGGCTATCCCTTTCCGGCACGATTGTGCAGGGCGCACCACGGGGGTGCCGAAATCGTGCAAATGCCCCGTTCTGGAGAGTCTGAATGACGCCCTGAACGCAATGCGCGTGCGCCAGGCCCTGTGCCACAGGGAAGGGTGCGTACGCCGTCATTGGTACGCAGGTTGCTTGAGCTGGACTGTGTGCGAGCCGGAGTTCAGTCATGTCGATCAAGCAAACTGCTAGGGATGGCAGTGCGGAGAACTCGCCGCGGCTGCGTGTCGTAGAGGCTTGCGATGCGGATGCGCATGCCGCCAATCTGAGCCAGTGGGATCAGCTCTACGACCAACTTTCGCCCGGCAATTTTCACGGCAAGCTCACCGAGCTGTGGCTGCCGCAGTCGCAGGTCTTCGTCGAAACCGCGAATCAGTCCCTGCGCCAGACCTGCGCGGCCTGGCATGACTCAATCTGGTTCGGCATTCCGGCGCCGGGAACGGGCCTCATGTCCTGGGGCGGGCGTGAGCTGCCGCCGAATGCCATTTGCGTACGCGAAGGCGGCGCCGACTTCGAATTGCTGACCGCGCCCAATTTCAATCTGTTCGGTATCGTTGTGCAGCGCGAGGCGTTCGGTGCCTATCTGGCCGCGACTGGACAGATGGCCCTGGATGATGTGCTGCGCAAGGGCGATGTGCTATGTCTGCCGCTGGCTTTAAAGGCCGATGTTTGCTGCAAGCTCGCGGCCGTCCTTAGTGACGCCGATCGCTATTTTCCGGAGGCCGGTGCGGGCGACAGTATTGCCTTACAGGGGCGGCTCTTCGCCAGCCTCGCACAATTGCTCGGAACGGGCAGCGCGACCCCCTCAGCAACACGTCGTGACGTGCGTCAGCAATACCGTTATCCACTTCTGGATCGGCTGCGCGCCGATATCCTCGAACAACCGGCCGAGCATGTCTCGGTTGAGGCCTTGTGCCGACGCTTTCACCTGAGCCGTCGCGCATTGCAGAACTTCTTCGAGGAGGCCACCGGCATGGCGCCGCTGGCCTACATGCGCATGCTGCGCCTCAATGCCGTGCGCCGTGCCTTGTTGCACGGAGAAGCCAGCGTGTCGGAGGCGGCGTGCGCATGGGGTTTCAACCACCTCGGCAAGTTTGCGCATCAATATGCCGAGATGTTCGGCGAGCTGCCGTCGCAGACGCGGGCACGCCGGCACTGACGTCAGCTGCGTCAATCAGGCTGCATCGGGCAGGCGGCTGGCCTCCTCCAGCACTTCGCCGAGAATGTGAATCCCTGCCTCCAGCTCCGCCTCGCTGATCGTCAGCGGCGGCGCCAGACGGATCACCGTCTCGTGCACATCCTTGGTCAGCAGGCCGCGCTGCATCAGCTTGAGGCAGATGCGATGCGCATCGGCTCGTGCCGGATCAATCTCCACGCCGATCAGCAAGCCCTTGCCGCGCACCTCCGCTACACAGGCATTGTGCATGGCCTTGAGACGCTCGCGCAGCCGCCTGCCGAGCCGTTCGGCGCGCTCGATCAAGTGTTCGTCCTCGAGCACGGCCAGCGCCTCCAGTGCCACCGCTGCCGCCAAGGCATTGCCGCCGAAGGTGGAGCCGTGGTCGCCAGGCGTGAATACATCCATAAGCTCGCGCTTGGCGAGGAAGGCCGACACCGGCAGCAGACCGCCACCGAGCGCCTTGCCCAGACATACGCCGTCCGGCTTCACATGCTCGTGCTGGCAGGCCAGCAGCTTGCCGGTGCGCCCGAGGCCGGTTTGCACTTCATCGACGATCAGTAGAACGTGGTGACGTTTGCAGATCTCGGCGCAGGCGGCGAGATAACCTTCGGGCGGTACGCGGATGCCGCCTTCGCCCTGGATCGGTTCAACCAGAAAGGCCGCCGTGTGCGGCGTGATGGCCGCCTCCAGGGCGCTGGCGTCGCCGAAGGGAATCAGGCGCGTGCCGGCGGGGTAGGGACCAAAACCGTCGCGGTATTGCGCTTCCGACGACAAGCCGACAATGGCGATGGAGCGGCCGTGAAAGTTGCCCTCGCAGGCGATGATCTCGGTGTTGTCCCTGGCGATGCCCTTGATCTTTTCGCCCCATTTGCGTGCCGCCTTGAGCGCCGTCTCGACGGCTTCAAGCCCGGTGTTTACGGGGAGTGCGCAATCCATGCCGGTCATTGCGGTGAGCCGCGCCAGCATGAGCGGCAGGCGATCGTTGTGGAACGCGCGCGACGTAACGGTCAGACGCTGTGCTTGCGCGGTCAAGGCGGCGACCAGACGCGGATGCGAATGACCAAAGCTGACGGCTGAATACGCACTCATGAAATCGAGATAGCGGCGGCCCTCCACATCCCACAAAGAGCTGCCGCGCCCATAGCTCAGCACCACCGGCAGCGGCGCGTAATTGTGTGCACCATGGATCTGCTCGGCATATTCGCAAGCAGTGGCGCCCTGGTCGAAGAGTGCGGCCAGCAGCTCGACGGCGAGGCGGCCACTGTGGCCGGCAACATCGAGGCGCGGATTGTATTCAACCAGTTCGGCGGCGCAGAAGCCGGGCTCGTAGACGAGGCCGCGCAGGACCGTGAGCAGTTCGTTTGCATACAGGCCGTGTGCGGCCGGGGTGCCGACGGCGGAGGCGTCGTGTGGATCGATGGCATCCAGGTCGAGCGAAATACCGAACAGGCCGCCATCAAGACCGTCCGGCCCGCGGGCGATTTCCAGGGCATAGCGCATGATGGTCGGCAGGCCGTGACGGGCCACGGTTGCCATGTCGTACAGGTGCACGCCAAGCTTTTCCAGCAAGGCGTGTTCTTCCGCTTCCCAACTGCGCAGGCCGATCAGTACCACGCGCTTCGGATCGAGATCAGGGCCGTCCACGCCGGTCATTTCCAGCGAGCCGTGGCCGAACAAGGCCGCCAGCGGCATGCCGTGGGGATTGTTCGATGGCGTCGTGGCCGGCGTGTGCGCGTCGAGATGGGCATCGATCCAGATCAGCCCCGGCGGCTGGTGCAGCGCTGCGCCGACGCCGCGCCAGGTGCCGGCAGCAATGCTGTGATCGCCGCCGATGACGACCGGCAAATGATCTTCCTTCACGCAGCGGGTCACGTTGGCGGCATGGGCGCGCAGCAGCGCGGCAAGTACCGGCCAGCGCTCGCCGCTGCCGGGAAAGAGCGTGTCGCCGCGTTCCACCCGATGTCCGTTACGCCGGCAGGCGGCCTCGAC
>DATMTO010000296.1:0-1898 GCA_035564055.1 Rhodocyclaceae bacterium
GTGAGATTGCCGACCGGGCCGAGGCGGCGAGGAAAGCGAAAGCATTAGCGCAGACGCAGACGCGCGCCAACCCGCAGCTGACCCTGGCGACCACGCGCGAGCGCAGTGCCTATGGCGATGCCTTTGACCAGAGCATCACCGTCGGCGTGCGTATTCCCTTCGGTGCCGACAACCGGCAGCGCGCGCGCATCGTCACCGCCGAGGCCGAGGCGGTGGAGGCGGAAGCACAGCTGGATTACGAGCGCGAACAGGTGCTGGCCGGCATCGAAGCCGCGCGGGTACGGGTGGACGCTGCGCAGACCCAGCTCGGCGCTGCCGAACGCCGTGCCCGACTGGCCCGCGAGACGCGAGGCTTCTTTGAAAAGTCCTTCCGCTACGGCGAAAGCGACCTGCCAACGCGCTTGCGCGTCGAGCTCGAAGCCTACGAGGCCGAACGCCAGTACGCCCGCAGCCGCATCGTCGCGGCGATGGCCGTTTCCCAATACCGGCAGGCACTGGGCCTGCTGCCCGAGTGAGAACCCCGATGAAAAAATATTTTCTCGTCCTGTGGTTGTTCGCCTGTGGTGCCGTCCTGGCGCATGGCGACGAAGATCACAAGGACCATGCGCATGCTGCCCCAGCGGCTGTAATCGAAACCAATTCGAGCGTGCCGACCCTGACGACGCAGAGCGAGACCTTCGAACTGGTCGCGCGTCTCTACGACGATGAGCTGGGTCTGTACATCGACTACTGGGGCAGCAATGCGCCGGTGCTGAATGCCCGCGTCGAAGTCGAGTTCAATGGCCGCAAGCTGCCGGCGCAGTTCCACGCCGATCACGGCGACTACGCCGTCGCCGATCCCGAACTGCTCAAGGCGCTGCATGCCGAAGGCGAGCATGCGCTCGTCTTCACCATCGTGGCCGGCAAGGATGTCGATCTCTTGCCCGGCGAGTTGCATGTGCATGCGGCATCGCCCATCGCCACGCTGGCGAGTGGGCGTACGGGCTGGCTGTTCGCTGTGGTAGCTGGAGTCTTGCTGATCGGTTGCGGTCTGGCGCTACGCCATCTGCTCAAGGCGCGAAAGGAAAAACAGTGAAGAACAAGTTGAACGTATTGATGGCGGCGCTGCTGATGGTCGGCGCCAATGCTGGCGCGCATGAAGGGCATGACGAGCCGCAGGTGGCGACGCCGGTCGGGGCTTATGTGCCGCAGCGTCTGCCCGATGGCAGCGTATTCCTGCCCAAGCCCTCGCAACGTCAGATGGACCTGCGCACGCTGCCGGTTGCGGTGCGGGAGAGTACGCGTGCGCTGGAGCTGAACGGTCGCGTGACCATGGATCCGAACGCTGGCGGCAAGGTGCAGGCGATTATCGCGGGGCGCGTGACGCCGGGTCCGAAAGGTCTGCCGGTAGCGGGACAACGTGTGAAGCAGGGCGAGGTGCTGGCCTATGTCACGCCGGCCGTCGGCGGCGGTACGCGTTCGCTGGCGGTGAGTCGCCTCAACCGCCTCAAGGAGCTGGCCGACACGGTGCCGAAGAAGACGCTGGAGGAAGCCGAGGCGGCCGTCGCCAACGAGCAGATGGTGGCGCCGGTGTCGGGCGTGATCTCGGCCGCTTATGTTGTTGCCGGTCAGGTTGTCGATGCGCGCGAGACCTTGTTCGAGGTGGTCGATCCGGCGCGCCTGCAGGTCGAGGCGCTGGTCTACGACGTGGCGCTCGGCAACAGCATCACCTCGGCGCAGGCGGTGATCGGTGATCAGAAGCTTCCGCTCCGTTTGCTCGGCGTTGCCCGCGCCATGCGCGAACAGGCGCTGCCGGTGACCTTCCGTGCCGAGGGCGAACTGGCGCAGCGTCTGGCCGTCGGCCAGCCGCTCAGGGTCGTGGCGCAGACCGGTACGCCGGTGCGCGGCGTACCGGTGCC
>DATMTO010000297.1:0-7445 GCA_035564055.1 Rhodocyclaceae bacterium
GCGCCCTGCGCCGCGAGCTTGTCGTGCAAGCTCGCGGCGGTGTCTTCGGCTGTGATCGGCAGCGCTTCCTTGAGCAGCATGGCGCCGGTATCGAGACCGGCGTCCATCTGCATGATGGTAACGCCGGTCTCGGCGTCACCAGCTTCGATGGCGCGCTGGATCGGCGCAGCGCCACGCCAACGCGGCAGCAAGGAAGCATGGATATTCAGGCAACCGATGCGCGGCATATCCAACACCGCCTGCGGCAGGATGATGCCGTAGGCGGCCACCACCATGCAGTCGGCCTGGGCCTCGCGTATGGGGTCGTGCGTGGCCGGATCGCGCAGCTTTTCCGGCTGATAGACGGAAATGCCGTGCTGCAGCGCCACCTGTTTGACCGCACTGGCCTGCAGCTGCATGCCGCGCCCGGCCGGGCGGTCCGGCTGGGTCAGTACCAGCTTGATGGTGTGGCCGGCGGCGATCAGCGCCTCAAGGGCGCGTGCGGCAAACTCCGGCGTGCCGGCGAAGATCAGATCCATGCGCGTTCAAAGGGCAGGGGGGCGCGACGGAGTCCTCCCGCAGGCCCGTCCCAAGGGAGGACGGCACGCGCCGGAGGCGCAACCCCGAATACATCACGAGCGAAGCTGCCCTTAACAAACGAGCGCAGCGAGCAAGTAATACCCCCCCGCGAGGGGGGAAGGGGGGCGGACAAAATCACGCCGTGATTCTGGCTTTTTTGGCCAGCTTGGACTTGATACGCGTCTGCTTCAGATTGGACAGGTATTCGACGAAGACCTTGCCCTGCAGGTGGTCGATCTCGTGCTGGATGCAGACGGCGAGCAAACCATCCGCCGCCATCTGGAACTCCTTGCCGTCGAGATTCAGCGCCTTGACCTTGATGCGCTCGGCACGCGTCACCGTCTCGTAGATGCCGGGCACCGACAGGCAGCCCTCCTCGCCGACACACTCGCCCGACCGCTCGATGATTTCGGGATTGATGAAGGTGAGCAACTCGGACTGATCCTCGGACACATCCACCACGATGAGACGAATATGACGATCCACCTGGGTCGCGGCCAGACCAATGCCCGGCGCTTCATACATGGTTTCGGCCATGTCGGCGGCGAGCTGACGGATTTCGGGCGTAACTTCCCTGATCCGTTCGGCCTTTTTATGCAAACGGTTGTCTGGATACCTCAGAATCGGAAGTAAAGCCATAAATTTGTCACTGATATGATTGATTGCAAAGCGGTTTGGCGGCAGAATCGGACGACCATAACCGGAGATGCCTGTATGCGCCGCATTATATCCGCTCCACTGCTTGCCCTGTTTTTGACCGCCGGCCTGTCGCAAGTTCCTGCCGTTGTTTATGCTGCAACCGCCAAGGCCACGGCACCGCTGGAGCTCGCCCCGAATGCGCCGGAGCGCTACACCGTGGTGCCCGGCGATACGCTGTGGGACATCTCCGGCAAGTACCTGAAGTCGCCCTGGCGCTGGCCCGAACTGTGGCGCATGAACAAGGAAGACATCAAGAACCCGCACTGGATCTATCCGGGCCAGGTGCTGGTGCTGGATTACGACGCCGACGGCAAACCGCGCCTGCGTATCGAAGGTGGTGGCGATCCCCGTAACGTCAAGGTTGAGCCCAAGATCTACGTCGAACCGAACAAGCGCGCCATCTCCGCCATCCCCTATGACCTGATCCGCCCCTATCTGGAGCGTCCGCTGGTCATGGATATCGATCAATTGGACAACCTGCCGCGTATCGTCTCGGCCGAGAACGACCGTATCGCCCTGGGTGCCGGCGACAAGATCTTCGCCACTGGCATTCCCGCCAACGGTGCCAAGATCTGGCATACCTATCGCCAAGGCCGGCCGCTGTCCGAGAAGGGCAGTCGTGAAGTGCTCGGCTACGAAGCCATCTACACCGGCAGCGCGCGCCTGACCGTACCGGGCGACCCGGCCACCCTGCAGCTGACGCGCTCGGCCCAGGAGGTCAGCCGCGGCGACAAGCTGGTGGCTGAAGTCGAGCCGGCGATCGTGTCCTATGTACCGCACGCACCGGAAAAGGCAATGCGTGGCGAGATCCTCTCCATCTACGGCACCGTCGGTCACGCCGGTCGCGGCTCGGTCATCAGTATTTCGCGCGGCGCCAGGGACGGCGTCGAGATCGGCCACGTCTTCAATCTGATGACTTCCGGTCGTGCTGTCGACGAGCGCTTCAACGGCGTCAAGCGCACCTATTTCACTCCGGACCAGCAGACCGGCCTCGTCTTCGTGTTCCAGGTCTTTGACCGTGTCTCCTACGGCCTGATCATGGCGTCCGACGACCCGGTCAGGATTGGCGATATTGTCACAGCGCCCGGACAGTGAACTTGCTGCCTGGCTGCGCCTGACCCTGACCCCAGGGCTCGGCAGTCAGGGCCAACGCCGGCTGCTGCAGGCTTTCGGCCTGCCGACGGCAATCTTCAAGGCGCGCGGTGCTGAATTGCGTGCCGTCCTCGGCGACGAACTGGCAACCGTTCTTGCCAACCACGATGCCGAAGCCGGCATAGACGCAGCGCTCGCCTGGGCGGCGGAGGCGGCGGATAACCATCTGCTCACGCTCGCCGACTCGGCTTATCCGCCGGAACTGCTGGGCAGCGACGATCCGCCCGCCCTGCTCTACGCCAAGGGCAATATCGAACTGCTGCAACGTCCGATGCTGGCCGTAGTCGGCAGTCGCAATGCAACGCGCCAGGGCGAACTCGACGCCGAGGCCTTCTCCGCTCACCTTTCCGCCGCCGGGCTGACGGTGGTCAGCGGCCTCGCGCTGGGCATCGATGCCGCCGCGCACCGCGGCGGTCTCAAGGGCAAAGGCTCGACGGTGGCGGTCATCGGCACCGGCATCGATCGCATCTACCCGGCCCGCAACGCCGATCTCGCCCGACAGATTGCCGAACGCGGCGTAATCGTGAGCGAGTTTCCGCTCGGCATGGGCGCCCTCGCCCACAATTTCCCGCGCCGCAATCGCATCATCGCCGGCCTCGGCCGCGGCTGTCTGGTGGTTGAAGCGGCCGAGCGCAGCGGTTCGCTGATCACCGCCCGGCTGGCGGCGGAGGCCGGGCGCGAGGTGTTCGCCATTCCCGGTTCCATCCATTCGGCGCTGGCGCGCGGCTGCCACAAGCTGATCCGCCAGGGCGCCAAGCTGGTCGAATCGGCAGCAGACATCCTGGAAGAGCTCAAATGGGAAGAAGTGGTTAACCCGCCCTTTTCACATTCAATTCCGGCGATCGACGCGGAAACAACACCGCTCAGCGATGAAGAATCCAAAGTAATCAATGCACTGGGCGACGCGCCTTGCGATCTTGAAACATTGGTGACGCGCTGCGGATTGACACCCGATGCGCTTCTTGCGATGCTCTTGCCCATGGAGCTTGATGGTCGCATCGCCAGTTTGCCCGGCGGTCGCTACCAGAAACTCGGCTAGGACACTGTGGCAGCAGCATGCAGTGTCCTCTAAATGGGGGCTTGCCTGCATGTTCGACATCCTCGTCTATCTATTTGAAAACTACCTGCCCGAAGCTTGTCCGGAACCCTCCGTGCTCGCACGCAAGCTGTCGGCCATCGGTTTCGAGGAAGAAGCGATCACCGAGGCTCTGGACTGGCTCGCCGGGCTCCAGGAGCACGATGCCGATGCGCATGAAGTTGCCTATAACAGCACGCAACGTCCGGCTATCCGCGTCTATGTCGACGAAGAGCAGTCGATGCTCAGTACCGACTGCCGCGGCTTCCTGACCTTCCTGGAGCAAGCCGGCGCACTGCCACCCGCGCTGCGCGAACTGGTCATCGAGCGCGCCATCGCCACCGACGCGGCGCTCAGCCTGTCCAAGCTCAAGGTCATCGTGCTGATGGTGATGTGGCGTCACCAGCATTCGCTGGATACGCTGCTGCTTGAGGAACTCCTTGCCGCCGACGATGACGAAGACGGCGAGAACCGCCTCTACCACTGAACCCGCCTGACCACCCTACTTGCAAGCCAGTTCTTGCAACCTGAAGGCGGCGCACCTATGATGCGCCGCTTTCGCGTTTACTAAGCCGTCCTTATATAAAGCCTCCCATGTCCAAGCAGCTCATCATTGCCGAGAAGCCCTCTGTCGCCGCCGACATAGCGCGCGCGCTGGGTGGCTTCACCAAAACCGCCGATTATTTCGAGAGCGATCAGTATGTACTGTCCTCTGCCGTCGGCCATCTGCTCGAACTCACCGTTCCCGAGGAATACGAGGTCAAGCGCGGCAAGTGGTCGTTCGCGCATCTGCCGGTGATTCCGCCGCGTTTTGCGCTGAATCCGATCGAAAAGACCGAAGACCGGCTCAAGCTGCTGACCAAGCTGATCAAGCGCAAGGATGTCACCGGCATCATCAACGCCTGCGACGCGGGCCGCGAAGGTGAACTGATCTTCCGCTACGTCGCCCAGCATGCGATGGGTGAGAAAAACGTCAAGCCGATCCGCCGCCTATGGCTGCAATCGATGACGCAAGGCGCCATCAAGGACGGCTTTGCGCACCTGCGCACCGATGAGGAAATGCAGCCGCTGGCCGATGCCGCGCGCTCGCGCTCCGAAGCCGACTGGCTGATCGGCATCAACGGCACGCGCGCCATGACCGCCTTCAACTCCAAGGAAGGCGGCTTCCACAAGACGCCGGTCGGTCGCGTGCAGACGCCGACGCTGGCCATCCTGGTCGAACGCGAAGAAAAGATCCGCGCCTTCGTCTCACGTGATTACTGGGAAGTCGAAGCCGAGTTCGGCGCCGTTGCCGGCACCTACAAGGGCCGCTGGTTCGACGAGAAATTCAAGAAGGGCGACGATGAACACGCCCAGGCGCCGCGCATCTGGGACAAGGCCAAGGCCGAAGAAATCCGCAAGAAGTGCATGGGCAAGCACGGTGACGTCACCGAAGAAAGCAAGCCCACCACGCAGATGTCGCCGCTGCTGTACGACCTGACCTCGCTGCAGCGCGAGGCCAACGGCCGCTTCGGCTTCTCGGCAAAAACAACGCTGTCGATCGCGCAGGCGCTGTATGAGCGCCACAAGGTGCTGACCTATCCGCGTACCGACAGCCGCTGCCTGCCCGAGGACTACATCGGCTCGGTCAAGGATACGCTGCGCGAGATGACCGATTCGCCCTATGAGGGTTTCGCTGGCGAGATCCTCGGCTCGGGCTGGGTGCATCCGAACAAGCGCATCTTCAACAACGCCAAGATTTCCGACCACTTCGCCATCATCCCGACCGGGCAGGCGCCGAAGAGTCTGTCGGAGGCCGAACAGAAGCTCTACGACCTGGTCGTCAAGCGTTTCCTCGCCATCTTCTACCCGGCCGCGGAATTCAACGTCACCACGCGTATCACCCGTGTCGAAGGCGAAGCCTTCAAAACCGAAGGCAAGGTACTGGTATCGGCCGGCTGGATGGCGGTCTACGGCAAGGAAGCCGAAGTCGACGAAGACAAGGACAAGGAAGACGGCAAGGAAAGCAAGGCACTGGTGCCCATTACCCCGGGCGAACGCGTCTGGGCCAACGACGTCGCCGTCAAGGCCAACCAGACCAAGCCGCCCGCACGCTACAGCGAAGCAACGCTGCTCTCCGCCATGGAAGGCGCCGGCAAGCTGGTCGAGGACGACGAGCTGCGCGAGGCCATGAGCGAGCGCGGTCTCGGCACGCCGGCCACGCGCGCGGCCACCATCGAAGGCCTGATCACCGAGGAATACATCCATCGCAACGGCCGCGAACTGCAGCCGACGGCCAAGGCGTTCTCGCTGCTGTTCGCGCTCGACAAGCTCGGCATCGAGGAAATCCGTTCGCCTGAACTCACCGGCGAATGGGAATACAAGCTCAAGCAGATGGAGGCCGGCAAGCTCGGTCGCGACGAGTTCATGCAGCACATCGCCTCGACCACGCAGGAGATGGTGGCACGCATCAAGGAAGGCGAGATCCCCGAAGAGGCCTTCGCCACGATCGCGGCGCCCTGTCCCAAGTGCGGCGGCGTGATCCAAGAGAACTACAAGAAGTTCCAGTGCAAGAGCTGCGACTACTCGCTGTGGAAGGTCGTCGCCGGCCGCCAGTACGAAACCGAGGAAATCGAGGAGCTGCTAACCAAGGGCGTCGTCGGTCCTTTGCAGGGCTTCCGTAGCAAGATGGGGCGCGCCTTTGCTGCCATCATCAAGCTCAACGCCGATAAGCTGCCGGAATTCGATTTCGGCCAGAGCAACGAAGGCAGCGACGAGGAAGTCGACTTCAGCGGCCAGGAACCGGTCGGCCCTTGCCCCAAGTGCCAGAGCCACGTGTATGAAAACGGCATGTCCTATGTCTGCGAGAAGTCGGTCGGTGCCGCCAAGAGCTGCGACTTCCGCTCGGGCAAGATCATCTTGCAGCAGGAGATCGATCGCACGCAGATGAAGAAGCTGCTCGACGAAGGCAAGACCGATCTGCTCAAGGGCTTCATCTCGAACCGGACCAAGCGCAAGTTCTCGGCCTTCCTGGTGCGCCAACCTGATGGCAAGACCGGCTTCGAATTCGAACCCAGGCCGGCAAAGGCTGCGGCCAAGCCCGCCAAGGCGGCTGCGAAAGCGACGCCCGATGCAGGCGCCGACGCACCGACGGCTGAGGCCAAGCCGGCCAAGGCAGTGAAGGCCACTAAAACCACCAAGACGGCCGCCAAGCCCAAGGCAGCTGCCAAGAAAACCACCACCGCGAAGTAGCCCGCACCCCCATGAGCACCTACCAGAGCATTCTGACCGAGGTTGATCATGGGGTGGGCCTGATCACCCTCAATCGCCCGACCCGGGGCAATGAGCTCAACGCCACACTGGTCGCCGAGCTCAGCGCGGCGATCACAGCGATGGCCAGCTGGAGCGAGGTTCGCGTCCTGATCCTGTCGGGCCTCGGCCCGAGTTTCTGCGGCGGTGCCGATCCGCAATGGCTGTTGCACTCGGCGCTCAAGAGTGAGGCTGAGAACCTCGCTGATGCGCGCGCCGTGACGCAGATGCTGCGCGCCCTGGCCGACTGTCCGAAGCCGACCGTGGCGCGGGTACATGGGGCCGTGCTGGGCATCGGCGTCGGACTGGTGGCGGCCTGCGACATTGCCATCGCCACCTTCGAAACCGAGTTCGCGCTGCACGAAACCCAACGCGGCCTAATTCCCGGCGTGGTTGCGCCGTATGTCGTGAATGCCATCGGCGCGCGCCACGCTCGGCGTTATATGCTGACGGCCGAGCGCTTCTCGGCCTCGGAGGCGTATCGCCTCGGCCTGGTGCATGAAATCGTTGCCGACAATACGGCGCTCGACAATGCGCTGTCCGACCTGATCGACGCGTTGCTCGCCAACGGCCCGGCCGCGCTGACCGAATGCAAGACGACGCTGGCAGTGATGCAAAACCGCCCGATCTCGGCCGAGCTGCTCGACCACATGGCGCAGCGCAGCGCACGTGT
>DATMTO010000298.1:0-4760 GCA_035564055.1 Rhodocyclaceae bacterium
GGTCAGGATTGTGCAACTTGATGTAGCTTGGCAGCATCATCTCAGAACCACTTGGCCATGACAGGACACTCCCAGCCCCTGCCGCGCATTCTCCTCGCCGCCCTGGCGATACTGCTGCTCACTGCCGCATGGTGGAGCGGCCCCGTTCAGGCCTTGCTTGAACAACCCCAGCTGTTCCCGCTGTCCCTGCACACCGTGATGGAGAGCTTTGCCATCCTGGTGTCGGTCCTCATCTTCACCATCTCCTGGAACACCTACAGCGCAGAGCGCCCCGGCAACGTCATCATCATCGCCTGCGGCTTTCTCTGCGTCGGCCTGATCGACTTCGCCCACATGCTCTCGTATAAAGGCATGCCCGACTTCGTGACGCCGGCCAGCCCGCAAAAATCGATTGTCTTCTGGCTGTTTGCCCGCTACGTCAACGCACTGACCCTGCTCCTGATCGCCTTGCTGCCTTGGCGCCCCTTTGCCAGCCCGCGCCGGCGCTATCTCGTGCTCGCCGGCGGGCTATGCATGGTGGCCGGTATTTATGCCGTCCAGCTGGCCATGGGCGACCAGCTGCCGCGCATGTATGTTGAAGGTGAAGGACTGACCCCACTCAAGATCGGTCTGGAGTACGCGCTGATCGCGATTCTCCTGGCAACCGCCTGGCTGTTTCACCGCAAGACCGAACACAATCCGGACATCAACGCGCACCTGATCCTGTGCGCGATTCTGATCACGACGCTCAGCGAAGCCAGCTTCACGCTTTATCAGCACTTGAACGACACTTACAGCCTGCTCGGGCATGCGTACAAGGTCATCGCCTACTGGTTTATCTACCGCGCCATCTTCGTGACCAGCGTGCAGCAACCCTACGAACGATTGCAGGCGGAAATTGGCGAACGCCTCCGGGCCGAAGCAACCGCCGACTACCTGGTCCATCACGATCCGCTGACGGGGCTGCCCAACCGCCATCTGCTCGAAAGCCGACTGGAGCAGACGCTCGCCCAGGCGCTCAGCAACGGCCACCAATGCGCGGTCGCCTTCGTCAATCTCGACAATTTTCAGGCGGTCAACGACTCGCTCGGTCTCGCCAGCGGCGACGAGGTGTTGAAACTGGTGGCGCTGCGCCTGTCGCAGACCATCCGCGACACCGACACGCTGGCCCGCTACGGCAGCGACGATTTCGTGCTGGTGCTGGCCGATCTGGCCGACGATGCCGAGGTCATGCCGGTGCTGCAGAAGGTACTCGACATCGTGCAGGAGCCCTGTCTGGTCGGCGGTCAGGAGATCACAATGACGGTCTCGATCGGCCTGGCCCTCGGCCCGGGAGACGGCAACAAGCCCGAACAACTGCTGATGCATTCCGATGCAGCCATGCATCGCGCCAAGCAGAATGGCGGCAATACCTACAGCTTCTTCGAAGAAGCCATGAACGTGACGGCGACGGAATATCTGATGGTGCGCAATGGCATCAAGAAGGGTATATCCCGCGACGAGTTCGTACTCTTCTATCAGCCCCAGATCGATCTGATCAGCGGCCGCATCATCGGCGCCGAAGCACTGGTGCGCTGGCAACATCCCGAGCGCGGCCTGATTCCGCCGGCGCAATTCATTCCGGTCGCCGAGGAAAGCGGCCTTATCCTGCCGCTCAGCAACTGGATTCTCGACAGCGCCTGCCGCCAGGCGGTGGGCTGGCTACGTAGCGGATTGCAGCCGATCCGGATTGCCGTCAATCTGTCGGCGCTGCAGTTCACGCGTGATTGCCTGGTCGAGCGCGTGCGCGGCACGCTCGCCCAGAGCGGCCTGCCGCCTCACCTGCTCGAACTGGAGCTGACCGAATCGCTGCTGATGCAGGATCACGTCAGCATCTCGGAGACCATACGGCAGCTCAAGGGGCTCGGCGTACGCATCGCCATCGACGACTTCGGCACGGGCTACTCCAGCCTGTCCTATCTGAAGCGCTTCGCCGTCGACGTGCTGAAGATCGACCAGTCGTTCACGCGCGGCGTCGTCGACAGCAACGATGATCTGGCCATCGTGAACGCCATCATCCAGATGGCCCACAGCCTGGGACTGAACACGCTGGCCGAAGGTGTCGAAACGGAAGAAATCCGCAAGTTGCTGGAACAGTACGGCTGCAACGACGGCCAGGGCTACCTGTTTGCGCGGCCGATGCCGGCTAACGAGTTTGCCGAATTCCTGCGTCAGCAGCAGACCGCCGTGGCCTGAGTGCCTGCCATCGCCGGTGGCGAGACAACCGGTGCAGATCAAAAAATAAAGGAGCCTGATCTTGCGATTTTGGCTCCTTTATTTTCAGCGGGTCTGGCTTAGCCGACCCACTTCCGCGCATTCCTGAACATCGTCATCCAGGGTGAATCCTCGCCCCAGCCGGCCGGATGCCAGGACATCTGCGCCGTGCGGAAAACGCGCTCGGGGTGCGGCATCATGATGGTGAAGCGGCCGTCGTGCGTGGTCACGCCGGTAATGCCGTCAGGCGAACCGTTCGGATTGAAGGGATAGCTCTCCGCTACCTTGCCGTGGTTATCGACATAGCGCATGGCCTGAATCGCCTTGTCCTGCTGGCCGTCCTTGAAGACTGCGCGCCCTTCGCCGTGCGAGACGACCACCGGAATGCGCGAACCGGCCATATCCTTGAAGAAGATCGACGGCGACTGCGGAATCTCGACCATCACGAAGCGTGCCTCGAACTGCTCGCTGCGGTTACGGTGGAAGGTCGGCCAGTGCTCCGCGCCCGGAATGATGGAAGCGAGGTTGCTCATCATCTGGCAACCGTTGCAAACACCCAGCGCGAAGGTGTCGGCGCGCCAGAAGAAGTCCTCGAACTCGTCGCGCAGGCGATCGTTGAAGAGAATCGACTTGGCCCAGCCCTGCCCTGCACCGAGCACGTCGCCGTAGCTGAAACCGCCGCAGGCAGCGAAGCCCTTGAAGTCGGACAGATGCTTGCGTCCGCTCTGCAGATCGGACATGTGCACGTCATACGGCTCAAAGCCGGCGCGCTCGAAGGCGGCGGCCATTTCAACCTGACCGTTCACGCCCTGCTCGCGCAGGATGGCAACACGCGGGCGCGAACCGACGATGGTGGGCGCCTTAACGCCGGACACATCGGCGGCGGCCGGATTTGCAACATTCGCGCCTAAGGCGGCTTGCAGCTCGGCCTGCTCCTGTGCAGTGAAACCGCTATTGTCGGCGACCTGCAGCTGCGGGCGCTTGGGCAACACCAGTTGTGCATTCGGATCAAAGGTCAGATGCGCCGACAGGCCTGGGTTCTTGACGTCCAGCAGGGCATCGAACTCTTCCTTGGCTGAGGCAGCATCGTCGCGCAGTGCGGCGATGCGATAGCTGGTTTCGGACCAGGCGCGCTGCAGATCGACGCGCTTGGCGCCGAACACCGACTGGGCATTGCGCCAGACGCGCACTTCGTCGGCATCGTTGAGCGTACCGATGACATGACTGACGGCGCCAAGGCCGGCGGCGCGCAGCTTTTCCATGACTTCGGCTCTGTCATCGCGACGGATCTGCACGACAGCACCGAGTTCCTCGTTGAACAGGACTTCGAGCAGCTTGTCGTTGATGCGGCCCGGCAGCGACTTGCCGTCGCGTTCCTGGCCGTCGACGTCGTTGCCCAGCACGTCATAGCAAAGCGAATCGAGGTTAAGCGACACGCCGGTGTGGCCGGCGAAAGCCATTTCGCAAACAGTGGCGAACAGAC
Source organism: Rhodocyclaceae bacterium (assembly GCA_035564055.1). GTDB lineage: Bacteria > Pseudomonadota > Gammaproteobacteria > Burkholderiales > Rhodocyclaceae. Next base: position 3,716 of record DATMTO010000298.1, read on the forward strand.
CGCCGTCGCCGCGGTCGTGATAGGCCAGCAGCTTGGGACGCAGCGCCTGGATCGCGTTGAAGAAATTACGCAGCAGTCCGGCGTCGGCGTCCGGCACGACGTTGCCGCTGACACCCCAGGCCTGCGCCAGAGCCGAGCCGCCGAGGCGGTTCTGGCCGGCGCCGAGGTCGATCAGGATCAGTTCGGTTTCTGCGCCGTCGGTGATGAGCTGTGGCGTCAGGGTGGCACGAATGTCGGAGACCGGCGCGAAGGACGTAATGATCACGGACATCGGTGCAACCACCTGCTTGTCCTTGCCATCTTCCTGCCAGCTGGTCTTCATGCTCAAGCTGTCCTTGCCGACCGGAATGCTCAGATCGAGCGAGCGGCAGAAGTCGAGCGCCACGGCCTTGACCGTATCAAACAGCGCGGCATCTTCGCCACCGTGGCCGGCAGCGGCCATCCAGTTGGCGGACAGCTTGATGTTGCCAATCTCGTCAATGGCGGCGGCAGCAATATTGGTCACCGCCTCGCCCACGGCCATGCGGCCGGAAGCCGGCGCGTCGAGCAGCGCCAGCGGCGTGCGTTCGCCCATGGCGAAGGCTTCGCCCTTGGTGCTTTGATAACCGAGCGCGGTCACGGCCACGTCGGCAACCGGCACCTGCCACGGACCGACGAACTGGTCGCGCGCGGTCATGCCGCCGACGGTACGGTCGCCGATGGTGATCAGGAAACTCTTGGAGGCGACGCTGGGCATGGCCAGCACGCGCTTGGCAGCCTCTTCCAGCGTGATGCCGGACAGGTCGAAGGCCGGAATCTCGCGCGTGATGCGCTTGGCCTCGCGATGCATGCGCGGCGGCTTGCCGAGCAGCACTTCCATCGGCATGGCGACGGCGTCGTTGTTGAAGTGCTCGTCGTGAACGACCAGCTGGCCGTCGTCGGTGGCGGTGCCGAGCACGGCGAAAGGACAGCGTTCACGTTCGCAAATCTTCTGGAACATATCGAGATTTTCGGGCGCGATCGCCAGGACATAACGCTCCTGCGATTCGTTGCACCAGATTTCCTT
>DATMTO010000299.1:0-3850 GCA_035564055.1 Rhodocyclaceae bacterium
ATTTTGTTTCGAATACTGTATAAGAATACAGTATCAATACTCGGAGCAATCTCATGGCACGCACTTCCTCCACCGCCGGCAAGGACGGGCTGACCCCGCGGCAGCGCGAAATCCTCGACTTCATCCGTAATTCGCTCGACGTACTGGGCGCGCCGCCGACGCGTGCCGAAATCGCCAATGCGTTTGGCTTTGCCTCGGCGAACGCCGCTGAAGAACATCTCAAAGCGCTGGCGAAGAAGGGCAACATCATTCTGGAGCCGGGCTCGGCGCGCGGCATCCGTCTGGTCGAGCAACTGGGGCTCCCATTGATCGGTTCCGTTGCCGCGGGCAGTCCGATCCTGGCGGTGGAAAACCAGCGTAGTCGCGTGCAGATGGATGCCGCTCTGTTCAGCCCGCGCGCCGATTATCTGCTGCAGGTGCGCGGCAACAGCATGAGTGGCGTCGGCATTCTTGATGGCGACCTGCTGGCGGTGCACAAGACCAGCGAAGCCCGCGACGGCCAGATCGTGGTGGCACGCCTGGCCGACGAAGTGACGGTGAAACGCCTGTCCAGGCGTGACGGCAAGATCGAGCTGCTCGCCGAGAACCCTGACTATCCAGCCATTCCGGTAGATGACACGCTGGTGATCGAAGGGCTGGCAGTGGGGCTGATACGCAACGGCCAGGCCTTGTAAAACGCGCCAGGGACAATTTGTCCGCTGGTGCGGGTTTTTTGCGCTGCTACAATCGCCGCACCATGTTCTCCCACCGCACCCAACGCCGTAGCAGCCTGCTTGCACTGTTCGTGCTGCTGTGGGGGCTTGTTTTCCCCGCGCTGGCGCAGGCTGGCGTTGGCGAGACGAACGCGGTCTGGGCCGAGATCTGTACGGCCCAGGGCATCAAGAAAGTCCAGACCGGCGATGAAGCCGGCCAGGCTTCCGGTCATCACTACAGCGCCGAACATTGCGCACTCTGCTGTCTTGGCGGCGCCCTGGCGGCCGTCGAAGCGGTACGGCTCTTCTCCGGCATCGGCTTCGAACCGCCGACGCTGCAACTTCCTCTCCTGCATGTCGCGCTGCCGCAGCAGATCATTCTGCTGAATGCGCCGCCGCGAGCTCCACCCTTCCTGTCCCAGGTCTGACCGTCACGGTCGGACTTGTCCGTTGCCGGCCGACTTCGTTCGGCTCCCCGATGACAACAGCCGGAGCGCAGGTGCGCCCGGCCCGACAGGAACAATCATGCATACTCGTTTCAAGCTGGCGCCCTTGACGCTGGCACTCGCCTGCGCCTTTCCGGCGCTGGCGCAAAACCACCCTGCGACCGTGCTGCCCGAAGTAAAGGTCAGCGCCGCGCCCGAATCGTTGACCCAGCCCGACATCGACCAGGCCCGTGAAGAACTGGCCAAGGTGCCCGGCGGCGCCAATATTGTGGATGCCGAAACCTATCGTGAAGGCCGCGTATCTACCTTCAGCGATACGCTGGGCATGGCCACAGGTGTGCTGGCGCAATCACGTTTTGGCGCCGAAGAAAGCCGCCTTTCGATTCGCGGCTCCGGCCTGCAACGTACCTTCCATATGCGCGGCATCAAGCTGATGCAGGACGGTGTGCCTATGAACCTGGCTGATGGCAGCGCTGACTTCCAGTCGATCGAGCCGCTCGCCACGCGTTACGTCGAGGTATTTCGCGGCGCCAATGCGCTGCGCTACGGCAGCGCGACCCTGGGTGGTGCGATCAACTATGTGTCCCCGACCGGCTATACCGCACCCGGTCTGGAATTTCGCGCCGAAGCCGGCAGCTTCGGCTACCAGCGTCTCGGCGCCGTAGTCGGCGGGGTCAGTGGCGATGCCGATTATTTTCTCGGTGTCTCGACCTTCGACCAGAATGGCTTTCGCGATCATGCCGGGCAGAGCGCGCAGCGCCTGAACGGCAATGTCGGCTATCGCATCAACCCGGACGTCGAAACGCGCTTCTATCTCGGCTATGCCAGCAGTAACTCCGAACTGCCGGGTAATCTGACCTGGCAACAGTTGCAGGCCAATCCGCGTCAGGCCAACAGCGCGGCCGTGACGGGCAACCAGAAGCGCGACATCGATCAGCTGCGCCTCGCCAACAGGACGACGGTGCGCCTCGGCAATGCGCGTCTTGAAATGGGGCTCTGGTATGTGGACAAGACCTTGTTCCATCCGATCTTCCAGGTTCTCGATCAGCAGAATCAGGACTATGGCCTCGATGTGCGCTACATCGACCAGGGGCGGCTGTTCGGACTCGACAACGAAGTCGTGCTGGGCTTCGCGCCCTCGCGCGGTACCACGCATGACGATCGCTTCGTCAACGTCGGCGGTCAGCGCGGCGCACGCACCAACAAGCTGTATCAGGTGGCGAGCAACGTCGAGCTCTATGCCGAAGATCGCTTGCGGCTGACCGAAAAGCTGACGGCCATCGCCGGTCTGCAACACACGCGTGCCGCCCGCAAGAGTACGGACGAGTTTTTCACGCCGGGGCAGGATGAAAGCTTCAATGTCAACTACAGCGGCACCAGCCCCAAGCTCGGTCTGCTGTATCAGCAGAGCAGGGACCTTCAGTTGTTTGCGAACCTTTCCCGCAGCTACGAGCCGCCGTCGTTTGGCGAGCTTACCGGCGGCACCAGGCCGCTGATCAACCAGGCCCAGCGCGGCACGACGCTGGAGGTCGGTAGCCGCGGCCAGAGCCGTAACGTCGATTGGGACGTCTCCGCCTACTACGCACGCATCAAGGACGAGCTGATGCAGACCCAGGTCTTTGCCGCCGGCAACTCGGGCGCTTCGGCGCCGCAGACTGTCAACGCCGATAACACCATGCATGCCGGCATCGAGTTCGGTCTGACCGCGCGTCTGCCTGCGGATCTCGAATGGCGCAGCAATCTGCTGCTCAATCGTTTCCGTTTCGACGACGATCCGAGCTTCGGCAACAACACCTTGCCCGGCGTGCCGCGTGCCTTGCTGCGCGCCGAGCTGCTGCATCGCAAGGCTGCGTTTTACGCGGGCCCGACTATTGAAGCAGCGAGCAGCACTACGGTCGACATGACCAACAGCACCAGTGCGCCCGGCTATGCCATCTTCGGCTTCAAGCTCGGCCAGCAAAACGCCAAGGGCATGTCATGGTTCATCGAAGGCCGTAATCTCGGCGACCGGAAATATGCGGCGACAACCGCCGTCGTGCGCGACTTCAATGCGCCGGGTACGGATCAGGCCGTCTATCTTCCGGGCGACGGTCGCTCCGTTTATGCCGGCATCCAGTGGCGTCAATAATTTTCAGGGAGACTCATCGTGAGCAAATGGATATTGAGCATTTTCGCCGGCCTCGCCTGCGCCACCGCGCAGGCCCATGTCGTACTGGACAACAAGACTGCACCCGCCGGAAGCTATTACCGGGGCGCCTTGCGCGTCGGTCACGGCTGCGAAGGGGCGCCGGTCAGGCAGGTCGTTGTCACGATTCCCGAGGGCGTCCAGGGCGCCAAGCCCATGCCCAAGGCCGGCTGGAAAATCGACATCGAACGGCACACCTTGACCATGCCCTACACCAGCCATGGCCGCACCGTCACGGAGGATGTGAGCGAGATTCGCTGGACAGCAAGATCGCCGGACGATTATCTGCCGGACAGCTATTTCGACGAATTTGTCGTCTTCGCCAAATTGCCCGAAACCCCGGGGACGCTGTACTGGAAGGTGAGCCAGATTTGCGAACAGGGGCGCATCGACTGGCATGAGATACCGCAAGGGGATGCAGCGACCAAGTTGCAGTTTCCGGCCGCCGTGCTGAGGGTCGACGCGGTGCCAACCACGCCGACAAAGCCAGGTACTTCTGGAATGGAGGGGATGCCCGGTATGGCGGG
>DATMTO010000300.1:0-7534 GCA_035564055.1 Rhodocyclaceae bacterium
GATACCTTGCCAAGGTATAGGTCGAGAGTTCGAGACTCTTCTCCCGCTCCAGAATTCCACTAGAAGGGAAAGCTCAAGGGAAACCGGCAGCTTTCCCTTTTTAGTCAGTAGCTGTTTTGTCGTGGCGCGGTAGCAAAGCGGTTATGCACCGGATTGCAAATCCGTGTAGGTCGGTTCGACTCCGGCCCGCGCCTCCAAGTTTTGCGGGAGTAGCTCAGTTGGTAGAGCGATACCTTGCCAAGGTATAGGTCGAGAGTTCGAGACTCTTCTCCCGCTCCAGTTGTGCGAAAAAGGGAAGCTTCGGCTTCCCTTTTTTATTGCCTCCGCGTCAGCGTTCAGCGATTCTTGCCGCCCTCGATTTCCTCCAGGAAGGCGTCCTCGATAAATGTCTTCTCGACCAGAGTACGGTCGAAGCTGGCCTGCATGCTTTGTATCTTCGCCTGCAGTTCGGCAATCTGCGCGTCCAGCGCAACACGCTCCTTGTCATGTTGCTCACCGGCTTCGGCCAGCATCAGTTCGCGCGTGGCGACACGCTCGTCAAGCATCTGCACGTTGGCCTTGGCAGAGGCGAGCTCGCTGCTGAGGCGGGCATTGTCGGCCCGAGCCTGTTGCAGTTCGGCGTTCGCGGCACCGTCCCCCAACGCATCGCTGATCGGATTGCGGCGCGTGCGCGAGCGCAGCGTCAGAATGGTCGCGTTGGCTTCGCTGAGCAGACCTTGCAAGGTGGCGACACGCCCGCGCAACTGCTTTTGCTGGCTGATCAGTTCGGCAATTTTTTCGGCATTGAGGTCGCGCCAGGCAGACAGCTCGGCGACCTTGGCCTGCTGGAGATCGAGCAGTAAAGCCTCGGTACTTCCGCCAGTCTGTTCGATCTGGGTCAGACTGTCGCTGAGTTCCGCGTCTAGCTGGAACAAGGCGTGGGTATCGACTTCGTCGTCGGTGACAGCCGGGGTCTGTGCCTTGAGTTCGGCCAGCGCTGACTGGATCAGATTGAGCTGACCCGCGACATGCTCCAGATGGCGCTCGTAATCAAGACTTGCCTTGCGACCGTCGGTGTCTGCGGAGGACTCGCTGCGTGGGCTCCTGATTTGCTGCATGACCATGTAAAGGTTGACGCCGGCCAGCATGAGGATGCAGCCGACCAGCAGCAATACGACCCAGTTGTGGATGTCGTCCATCGTCTCAGCGCGTGATCACGACAATGCGGCCGGAAGGCAGGCCGCTGTGACTGATGTTGTAATCGATGCGCTGACTGCTCTTGCTCATGATTTCGATCAGCTTTTCCGGCGGTTGCGGCACCAGCTGACTGCGCGCCAGCACAATGGGCTGACCGTCGCCGCTCAGGAACATGGTGCTGGCACCCTTGGTCAAAAGTTCGCTGGCCTTCGCAAACACCGGCGACGGAATATCGCCTCCGCCGAGGCTGGCGTGCAGATTCGCGTGACTCATGCCGGTGCCGGCGCCGCCGAGGAGCAGGATGGCATTGCGGTCGAGCAGGCAGAAGCCGCGCACATCGTTCTTGCCGCTTTCCGCGTAAAGGCCGATCGCCCACGGCACCGGGATGCTGGGCAAAGGGCAGGGCGCCGCCACGACCAGGCTGCTTGAAACGCCGGTGCTCTGGTCGAGAAACGCGGTCAGGCTGCCGACACTGCCGCGGCGCACGCTGCCGGGCATCAGCGAGGGACTGCTGGCCTGGGTTTCTAGGGCCTTGCGTACGGCGCTGACCAGTTCATCGTCGGCAAAGGGCTTGCGCAAGACAAAGGCCGCCCCGCATTGCTTGGCTTCGTCCAGATTGCGTATGGACGACTCAGTCGTGACAAAGCCGACGCGCAGGTCCGCATGCTTCTGCTTAAGTGCCTTGATCAATTCGATGCCGGTCATGCCAGGCATGTGCCAGTCGGTGATGACCATGTCAGGCAGCCAGGTTTCGCAGGTCTTGAGCGCTTCGGCACCACTCATCGCGGTCTTGATCTCGAGCTCGTCCAGACCCGTTTTTTCCACGGCACGCCGGACGATGGCCTGGATGGCACGACTGTCGTCGACTATCAGAAACTTCATACGGTTTCTCTCTTCGGCTAAGGTCTTCATGATCGGAGCAAGTGCGGCGGGTGAGCTGGCCGGTTTCAATGCGAATGAATCAACGACAACCAGGGTGACGCTGTCACATCCGGACGCAGTGCCGAGGATGCACCGCACCGTGTTGTGAACGAACACATTGCGCATATCCTCGTGCGTGGCACTCAGTGTTACCCCGAGCTCAATTTCTTCCGCCGGTCCGAACAGCCCCGTCACGCAGGAGCAGAGGATGTTGCTGATTTCGGCACAGACATCGGCGCGCATGTTTGCATCGACCTCCGATTCGGCCAAGCCAAACAGCCTTGCCGCCAGCTGGTTGGCAACGTTGGCCGGTAGATTCAGGGCAACGCCTCCGGTGAGGTTTTTCCCCGGTACGTGAATCGGCGTCAGCGCGTAATGGCCGCGACTGCCGTCCACATTGAAACTGTCAACTGGCGCGAAGCGCGCACGTACACCGGCAAGCTGCTGCCAGGCATCGTCGAGCTTCGCGCACACAGCGGCAAGCGCTGTGTCGATGTTCGTCATGCCGGCATGCCCATGGCGGGACCCTCGGCTGTGCTTTGTGTTAAATACAATTTATGGCGACAGAAGTATGCCATATGCAGATGATATAAAACGAGATTTTGATAAGAGTGAAGGAGGGCACCGATTTACGTGGCGCGGCGACAACACAGATCGAGTTGGGCAAGGGTAGGGGCCAAGGCTATAATCCGTGGTTCTGTCAATTCCGCCGGGATGGTGAAATTGGTATACACAGCGGACTTAAAATCCGCCGCTGCTAACGCGGCGTACGGGTTCGATTCCCGTTCCCGGCACCACCCTCATTTTCAGTGAAGCGTTAATGACGCAAAACATCGAAACCGTTGACGCCCTGCTGGTGGGCGCGGGCATCATGAGCGCCACACTGGCGGCGCTGCTCAAGGAGCTTGACCCCGGCATGCGGCTGGAAATCGTTGAGCTACGCGAATCCGGCGCCGTGGAAAGCTCCAACCCCTGGAATAACGCCGGTACCGGCCACGCCGGCCTGTGCGAGATGAACTACACGCCCCAGGCCGCCGACGGCTCGGTAGACATCAAGAAGGCAGTTCAGATCAACAGCCAGTTCGAGGTCTCCAAGCAGTTCTGGGCCCATCTGCTGGCCAAGGGCGCTTTGAGTTCGGCACGCGGGTTCATCAATCCGACCCCGCACATGAGCTTCGTCAGCGGAGATCGCGACGTTTCCTTCCTGCGTACGCGCCATGCGGCACTGAGCCGCCATCACGGTTTTGCCTCGATGATCTACACCGAGGACAAGGCTGCCATGGAGGACTGGATTCCCCTGATGATGCACGGCCGACCGGCCGACGATCACATCGCTGTCACTCGCGTCGAAGGCGGGACTGACGTCAACTTCGGCACCCTGACCGCACAGCTGCTCGCCAACCTGGGCAAACAGGATGGCACCACTTTGCGCTGCAGCCAGCGGGTCACGGCGCTCAAGCGTCACGGCCAGGGTTGGCGCGCCACCATCAAGAATACCCAGAACGGCGAGCTGCGCCAGGTCCAGGCGCGGTTCGTATTCCTCGGCGGCGGCGGCGGCGCCTTGCCCTTGTTGCAGATGTCGGGCATCCCCGAAGGCCGGGGCTACGGCGGCTTCCCTGTCAGCGGCCAGTGGCTGCGCTGCGATGTGCAGAAGATTGCGCGGCAGCACAATGCCAAGGTGTACAGCCGCGCCGCCAAGGGTGCGCCGCCGATGTCAGTGCCGCATCTCGACACGCGCGTGGTGGACGGCCAGACCGCTCTGCTGTTCGGCCCATACGCAGGTTTCAGCACCAAGTTCCTCAAGCACGGCTCCTATCTGGATCTGCCGCGTTCGATGCGCCCCAATAACATCCGCCCGATGCTCGCCGCTGCGCGCGACAACATGGATCTGACCCGCTACCTGATCAAGGAGGTTCGCCAGTCCGAGCAGCAACGCTTCGAGGCATTGCGGCGTTTGTACCCCGAGGCCCACGATGATGACTGGCGCCTTGAAATTGCCGGTCAGCGCGTGCAGATCATCAAGAAGGATGCGCAGCGTGGCGGCATCCTGCAGTTCGGCACGGAGCTGGTTGCGGCGGCGGACGGCTCCATCGTTGCCTTGCTCGGTGCATCGCCCGGAGCTTCGGTCAGTGTGTCGGTGATGCTCGATCTGATTGATCGCTGCTTCGCAGATCGCAAGGCGGGATGGAAGAGCCGCCTCGAAGAAATCATTCCTGCCCGCGAGAAGGATCTGCAGGCAAATGCGGTTCTGTATCGCGAGGTGAACGAGCGCAGCGCGCAGATACTCGGATTGACCGAGCGCCCGACTGCTGGCGTTGCCGTGTCCTGATCGGCAGGCTTACCATGCAACAAGTTCAGCGGGCTGAGGTCGTCTATCGCGTCGTCGAAGGGCGTGAGCTCAAGGCTTCGATCTTCATGCCGGACGGGCCAGGGCCTTGGCCGGCCATGCTCTGCATGCACGGGGGCGCATGGATTTCCGGCGACCGAACCTTGCCGACCTATATGGCCGAACTGCTGGCAGCCCGCGGTTTCGTCGTCATGTCCATTGATTTTAGGATGGCCCCGGCGCACATGTATCCGGTCTCGCTACGCGATGCCAACTACGCAGCACGCTGGCTTCGGCACAACGCCGAGGCCTATAGCATCGATACCAGCCGGGTAGGGGGGCTGGGCTTTTCCAGCGGTGGCCATCTGATTCTGCTGGCGGCCATGCGGCCCGAGCATACCCAATATGTCGCCGATATTCCCGAGGCGTTGCAGGCAGACAGTGCGGCCTTGGATTGGGTGGTGAGCTGCTCCGGCGTTCTTGATCCGCTGGAGCGCTATCGCATGGCGCAGGCGGCCGGTTATGCCGAGATCATCGCCTGCCACGACAAGTACTTTGGCGACGAGGATTGCATGCGCGAAGCCAGCCCGCCGTTGATTCTTGAGCGCGGCGAGGCCGCCCTCCTGCCTCCTTTGCTGATGTTCCAGGGGGGCGCCGATCCCCGACTGCCACCCGACACTGCGACGCGCATGGCGTGCGTTTACCGTGCTGCGGGCGGCTATGCTGACGCGGTGCTGTTCGAGGGACTGGGACATGCCCTGAGCGAGTGGCCCGCAGAGCGCCTGGGGGAGGTTGCAGACCGTATTCGGTCGTTCGTTGACCGTGTCTGATTGTTGAGCGTCAGATTGTTGTCGTCTCCGCAACCTAATGCCACTTACCCTCGCCACTCCGGTTCATAGCGAACTGATCATCAAAAAAAGCCGCTTCATCGGTTGCGTGCAGCCGGTGCCGGATCGCGCCGCCGCGCAGGCGGTGGTGGCGGCGCTTTGGAAACAGCATCCTGCCGCAACCCATGTGTGCTGGGCCTTGCTGGCGGGCGGCCAATCTGCTGCCGTGGATGACGGCGAACCCAGCGGCACGGCTGGCAGGCCCATGCTGGAAGTGCTGCGGCATCAGGATCTGGAAGGGGTGCTGGCGACCGTGGTGCGCTATTACGGCGGCATCCAGCTCGGCGCGGGCGGATTGGTGCGCGCCTATACCGACGCAGTTGCTCAGGCATTGCGCGACGCCGACAAGATCGCCATCGTCCGGCAGCAGCGCCTGCAATGTACGGTGCCTTATGCGATGGAAGGCATGATGCGGCGTGAGCTTGACGCAGCAGGCGCCAAGCTGCTTGAGGTTACCCACGACGACACAGTGGCGCTGACATTCAATCTGGCCGCAACTGACGCCGCTGCGTTGCTCGCCCGTCTGCGCGAACTGGGGCAGGGGCAGATCATCTGGTTGCCGTCACCAGACTAAGCCGTACTCCCGACGATTGCTGTAAGCACTAGCGATGATCGGGACGATCGCGGCTGTCCCGGCCGAGCGGTACGCGGCCGATGTCCTTGTCCGTATGGGCCCGGCCGAGCTGCTGTTGCTCCTGTTGCTCGATCGCAGCCTCTTGCTTCCTGATCTCCTCGCGCTTGTGCTTCTGATACGCATTGTTCAGATAAGCACCAATGGCCGCCAGAAGCGTGGTGATCAGGAAGGGGACAAGAAACTTGCGCATATTCAAGTATTAGCGAGTCCGTCGTTGCGGCGCAAGGCTCATTTTTCCAGATACAGATCCTGGTCCTTGTCCTGCAACAGAACCTGTTCGTAGGTGTATTTGTCCGCCGCCGCGTATTGTTCCTCGGCCCAGGCGCGGCAGGCATCGCAGCAGAAGCGCGGGATCTGCACGGCGAAGATGGGCCGCTTGGGCCGCGACTCGTTGCGCGACTCGATGGTGACGGCACCGCCGCAGTCGCTACAGGTGCGCACGGTCTCGACCTGCGACTCACGAATGCCGGCGGTGTCGTAGTAGATGCTGTTTTCGCGCGTGTGGAAGGGCTGATCCGGGTAGACCTGATCACGCAGTGCATGACGGTTTTCCCAGTGGCTCAGCGTGACTTCCTTGAGGCGCTTCAGATAATCGCCGATGCGCGGGTCCTGGATCTGATCTTCGGGATCGTAGTCCGGTTCACGAATCTGTGAATAGTCGCGGCCGGCCATCGCCAGGATAATGCCGGTGTTGATGTAGGGCAGGGCGCTCTCGATCGAATAGCCGCCTTCGAGCACGGCGATATCGGGTTTCAGGCGGTCGTTCAGCACCGCGTAACCTTGCGCGGTGAATTTCATGTTGGTGATCGGATCGGAGTAGTGATTGTCCTGGCCGGCCGAGTTGATGATGAGATCCGGCTTGAAGTCGGCCAGGATGGGCATGACGATTTCGTCGAGCACATAGAGGAAGCCTTCCTCGCACGTGTTCGGCGGCATTGGCAGATTGATGGTGGTGCCAAAGGCATTCGGCCCGCCCAGCTCATCCGAAAACCCCGAGCCCGGATACAGCGTGCGGCCGTCCTGGTGCATGGAGATGAAGAGGGTGTTCGGATCGTGCCAGAAGATGTCCTGCGAGCCGTCGCCGTGGTGGCAATCCGTATCGACGATGGCGATCTTCTTGATGCCGTTCTTGGCCCCGTACTTCTCACGGATGTACTCGACCATGATGGCTTCCATGTTCAGCGTGCAAAAGCCACGCGTGCCATGCACGACACGCATGGAGTGGTGGCCGCAGGGGCGCACCAGGGCGAAGGCGTTGTCGACTTCCTTGGTCATCACCTTGTCGGCCGCGGTCAGCGTGCCGCCGACCGAGATCAGGTGCGAGGCATGTACCAGCTCGTCGATGCCGGGCACGCAGAAATGCACGCGATTGATGTCCTCGGGGGTGCACAAATCGGGCTTGAATTCGAAGATATTGTCGAAGTCCAACAGCCCTTCCTCGCTGACCTGATCCTGGGTGTAGAGCAGGCGTTCCTCGCGCTCCGGGTGAGTAGGGGAGATCGCGTAGTCGAAGGCGGGGAAGAAGACGAGTCCGGTTTTCTTTTTCATCGTATATTTCTCTTACTGCGCGGCATGTTTGCTGAGGCCGGG
>DATMTO010000301.1:0-5187 GCA_035564055.1 Rhodocyclaceae bacterium
ATCCAGCAGCGCCAGCCCGCGGCAGGCATACGATTTAAGCAATAACACCATAGATCACTCCCCAATTCTTGAGGTCATTCAGCATGGCTGCACCACCGACCACGACCGCTTCCGGATTCGGATGCGCCAGCTCGGCAGCAATTTGCAGGCAGGCCTCGCGACCGGTTATGTATGTACCACCCGCCCCGGCCAGCAAGCTCACCAGGCGCGCAGTAACGGCATTGATTTCGACGAACTGCACGCACTCGTTTCGATCGCGGAATACGATCAACTGAACAGGTACAGGCTTACGCGGTCGCCAGCCGGCCGAGATACGATGCACCGGCCAGGCATAGGCCAGCACCCTGTGGGCGGGTGCTATCAGCGGGCGCGCGGCGAGCAGATCGCCGTCGGCAGCAAGCTGAGGCAAGGCCTGCGTCTGCATGACGTCCACCGCCAGCTCGACCCATTCGTAGTGCATGAGTTCAAGCGCCCAGGGCGGCAGCGCCAACGTTAGCGCCGCTTCATCGAGCCAGCGCAGGAATTCACCGGGCAGATCGCAGAACAAGGGGGACTGGCTGCGCCAGTCGGCAAAGAACTTGCGTTGCAAGCGCTGCCAGCGACGCGGTCCGAGGACCGTGCGCGCAACCGGAAAACAGGCATCGACCACGCCGCACACATTATTGAATAGCAGCTCGCGATAGGCCGCGGCACGCCGCGCCGGCACGCCAGCCGGGCGCGAATTGCGGCGCGGATCACGCAAGTGGCGGCCAAAGTCACGCTGAAAATCCTGAAACGGTGCGTTCATGCCGCCACTCCAAGCTTGCTCAGCCTGGCATTACCAAGCTGAATTTCGCGTATCCGTGCAAGCTCTTGCAGCAGCTCGGCCAGCGCCGGAATGTTGAAGTCGCGCTCCAGACAGGTCGGCACCAGGCCCGTATGTCGATACGCTTCGGCCAGCAAGGCCCAGACGGGATCGACGACCTCGGCGCCATGCGTGTCGATGAGCAGGCCGTCGTCCTCGACATAGTGGCCGGCGACATGAACGTAGCAGACGCGGTCGAGCGGCAGCTGATGCAGATAATCCAGCGCGTCGAAACCAAAATTGCGGCTATTGACGTAGAGATTATTCACATCGAGATGTAGCCAGCAATCGGCCTCCTCGACGACCGCCCGCACGAACTCGGCTTCGCTCATTTCGGCACCGGGCGGAATAATGTAGGCGGAGGCATTCTCAATGCCGATGCGCTGACCGAGAATGTCCTGCGTGCGCCGAATGCGTGCTGCCACCCAGCGTACAGCGTCGCCGGTCAGCGGAATTGGCAGCAGATCATAAAGATGCCCATCGTCGCCACACCACGACAGATGCTCGGTATAGAGACGTACCCGGTAACGCGACATGAAGTCACGGATACGCTGCAACAGGGTTTCGTCCAGCGGACGCGGGCCGCCAAGATCAAGCGAGAGACCGTGGCAGACCAGCGCATAGCGTTCGGCCAGTGCCTCAAGCTGCCGCGCGGACCGGCCGCCCATCGCCAGCCAGTTCTCCGGCGCGAGCTCCAGAAAGGAAAGCGGCGCCGGGCTTTCCGCCAGCAGCGCATCGATCAGTTCGCGGCGCAAACCGAGACCGGCGCAGGCGCCCTGCCCGTCTGACGGCAGGCGCGCAGCATTCATCGCATTCGACATGAGCGTCCTTGCGTATAAGTGGAGGCGCGGGCTGCAGCCGCTGGGCGACTGCAGCCCGCCGACGGCTTACTGCTTCTCTTCAGCCTTCTTCTTGTTGGCGCCGCACTTGGCTTCGCCGCACTTGCCGTCCTTCTTCTTGCCTTCCATCTTCTTGTCGGCACCGCACTTGGCATCCATTGCCTTGTCGGCGCCGCACTTGCCGTCGGCCTTCTTGTCCGCACCGCAACGGGCTTCGCTCTTCTTGTCGGCGCCGCAGTGGGCGTCCTTGGTCTTGGTATCGGCCTGAGCGATCTGATAGCCCGACGACAGCTTGGCGCCGGCAAAGGGGTTATCGGCAGCATGAGCGGCCGGCGCCAGTGCGGCAGATGCGACGAAGGCGGAACCGACGGCGATGGAAACGATGCTCTTCTTCATGGTATTGCTCCTCTACTGTTGGAAAGATCGAAAAATTCGCACCGCGACTTCACTCATGTCCGCCCAGTTGCCGGGCCACAATCCTCAGGAAGCGCATCTGTCTCTGCGCTCGCCTGCACCCTGAGCAGATCAGCAGGTGCGTGCGCAGGCTCATCCGCTGACGTAAAGCCAGGGGCTGCTCCATCTGCAAAGACATCAATTCGCTTGCCCTGCGGCAGCTTCTTGACACACTTGACTCCATAGTTCGTCGCTTGCTGCCGAATAGACGCGGCTCGAGTTCGATTTCTTACATGTACCCGGAAAATTTTTTCCGGAACGTACCAACAGCTTGGCGCCAGCATCGTAACGTATTATTTCGCAGTCAAAAATCAGGACGCCAGAATGCCCACCTCCGATCAGTTCGCCGCCGAGATTGCTCCCCTGCGCCGCGACATGCTGCGCTTCGCGCGCATGCAACTGCGCGATGACGCCGCCGCCGAAGATGCGGTCCAGGATGCTTTCATCGCCGCCGTCGAGAAACGCGAAAGCTTTGGCGGGCGCGCCAGCCTGCGCACCTGGGTGTTTGCCATCCTGCGCAACAAGATTATCGATGCCCTGCGCGCACGTAACAGCGGCATTCAATTCGTCGCCAGGGATGCGGCCACCGACGCGCACTTTGAAGAAGATGGGCACTGGACCGAAGAATCCTGGCCGGCCGACTGGGGCGACCCGGAGCAATCGCTTGAGGCGCAGCAGTTCTGGGCGGTCTTCGAAGCCTGCCTCTACCGCCTGCAGGAGGCTGCGGCGCGGGCCTTCATGTTGCGCGAGATGATGGGGTTCGAAACGCCCGAGATCTGCGCCACGCTGAACATCAGCACCAGCAATTGCGGCGTCCTGCTGCATCGCGCGCGCATCGCCTTGCGCGCCTGCCTCGAACATTCATGGTTTTTGAATGCGGCTGAGGCAAAATAGCCGCCTTTACATACGCGCACCGGAGCCAGCCCCATGAACCTGCCCGCCGAACTCAAATACGCCGCCACCCACGAATGGTCGCGCCGCGAAGCCGACGGCACCCTCACCGTGGGCATTACCGACCACGCCCAATCGACCCTCGGCGACATCGTCTTCCTGCAATTGCCGGAAGTCGGACGCAGCGTGAAAGCTGGCGAGGAAATCGCCTCGATCGAGTCGGTCAAGGCGGCCTCCGGAATTCATGCGCCGGTCAGCGGCACCATCGTTGCCATTAATCAGGCCGCCGTGGATGCCCCCGAAAGCGTCAATGACGACGCCTACGCTGCCTGGATGTTCCGTATCCAGCCTGGCAATCCGGCCGATTACGACGGCTTGCTTGATGCAGCAGGCTATGAGGCCGTGGCCGACTAAAGCCGACCACCGCTGTCGCGCATTGGCGACAAGTTTTTGTATTTCAAAACATCAACTTAACCTATCCCCGCTGCGACATGTCGCGGCGGGCCGACAAGTTGCTTCAGCTCATCGCTGCAAGCATATGATTTTACATACATATTTTCCTGGTACGCGGCTTGCATAAGCCTCAGGGTTTTTCCACCCCTGAAGGAGTCTCCTCATGCTCAAGTCCTCGTCCCCGTTCGGCAAGCGGGAAGAAAACGTGCCTCACTCGATCCTCAATTCCGCTGCCACGCAAGCGCCCGTCGCCCGCCCTGCTTCGACCCAAGCGCCTACCGCACAGACGAGCGCCGACAAGGGCATCGGGGACACCGGCGCCGGCAATCGTCTCATCGTCGGCCCGGACGTGCGTCTCAAGGGTGCTGAAATCCTCGATTGCGACACGCTGGTGGTCGAAGGCCATGTCGAAGCGACGATGGACAGTCGCATCATCCGCATCGCCGAGAAAGGCGAATTCAACGGCAAGGTCGGCATCGACATCGCGGAAATCCGCGGTACCTTTACCGGCGAATTGAATGTACGCGACCAGCTCATCATCCACTCGACTGGCAAGGTCAACGGCACGGTACGCTACGGCAAGGTGCTGATCGAGGAAGGCGGTCAGCTCTGCGGCGATATCCAGATGATGAACAAGAGCGAAGCCAAGCCAGCCTTGCAGGCACCGCGCATCGCCCAATCCTGACCTTGTTCCCGTACGGCCGGGGCACCCGCCGCCGGCCGGCTCTCACTCACCGATCATGAAAAAATTCATCCTTCCTTTGGCAACCGCCTGGCTGGCATTAAGTGCCTCCGTCAGCCATGCCAGCAATGTTTCCGTCAGCGTCGGCCAACCTGGCTTCTACGGACGTATTGATGTCGGCGGCTATCCGGCACCCCAGCTGGTTTACTCGCAGCCCATCGCGATCCAGCCGTCCCCTTACGGCGGGACGCCGGTCTATCTGTATGCGCCGCCCAAGCACATTCACCACTGGGACAAATACTGCCGCCGCTACGGCGCGTGCGGCGTGCCGGTCTACTTTGTTCAGGAGCGCTGGTACAACCAGGTCTATGTTCCGCAATACCGGCGCGGCCCTGGCTACGGGCATGAGCGCGGACACCATCATCATCGCCACCACGACGACGATTGAGGCGCCAGGCCTGGAATCAATCCGCGTAACAATTTTTGCCCGGATCGCAATGACAGCGTAAGCGCAGTGCACGGTTCATGCGTTAAGGTGGAATACACCTCCAAGGTTACGCCATGAAACGTTCGCTTGCGCTACTGTCCGCCCTGATCCTCAGTGCCGTCGCCCATGCCCAGAGCATGGGGCAGCCAGGCTATTACGGTCGCATCGAGATCGGCGACTACCCGCAACCGCCGCTATTGATTTCCAACGCCGTCATGGGCAATCCCGGCGTCTATTCGGGGCAGCCGGTCTATATGCATGTGCCACCGGCACAGGCTTACGCCTGGAGCCGCTATTGTCAGCACTACGGTGCCTGCGACTGGATGGTGTATTTCGTGGATAACGACTGGTACGACAGCGTCTACGTTCCAGGCGTCCAGAGCGGCATGTTTCGATACGCACCACCCGCCGCTTATGCTCCGCCGCCCTACTACTACGGTCCGCCGCCGCACTACCCGCGGCCACCACGGCATCCGCACATAAAACCGCTACCGGAGGGCGCGGATGGACTCCCGCCGCCGCGCCCAGATCAGCCGCC
>DATMTO010000302.1:0-10314 GCA_035564055.1 Rhodocyclaceae bacterium
CAGATTGCGAAAAGCCTGATTGAAGCAAGCTGCCCGCCACCGTAAGGAATTCGATGAAAGCTCCGCTGCCAAAGAATGAAGCGCTGAGACTCAGCGTACTGCATCGCTACGGCATTCTGGATACTCTGGCCGAGCGTTCCTACGACGACATCACTCTGCTGGCGTCGCATATCTGCGAAACACCGATCGCCGTGATTTCTCTGGTCGACAGCGACCGGCAATGGTTCAAGTCCAAGGTCGGCCTCGACATCAATGAAACGCCGCGTGACGAGGCTTTTTGCGCACACGCCATCCTCCAGCCCGGCAATACGCTGGTGGTGACGGATGCGCTGGAGGATGTGCGCTTTTCTGACAATCCACTGGTTGTCGGCAGTGATGGGGTTCGCTTCTATGCAGGGTCGCCACTGGTCTCACCGACCGGCGAGGCGCTCGGCACCGTCTGTGTGATCGACCGCAAGCCGCGCCAGCTCAGCGAGCAGCAGCTGGCGGCGCTGCAGGCACTGTCGCGCCAGGTCATTGCGCTGCTGGAAATGCGCCGACTGGTGAGCGAGCTGGAAACGATCAGCACCACCGACGGGCTCACCGGCCTGCGCAATCGCCGCGCCTTCGACGAGAAGCTGCTCGATGAGCACCAGCGCAATACGCGCAGCCAGCAGCCGTTCTCGCTGTTGATGGTGGATGTCGATCATTTCAAGGCCTACAACGACGACTTCGGCCATCAGGCTGGCGACGATGTGCTCGGCGAAATTGCCCGCATCATGCAGTACACGGTTCGCGCCTACGACATGGCGGCACGCTATGGCGGCGAGGAGTTCGCCGTGATTCTGCCGAACACGGAAAAGAAGGGCGCCATGGAACTGGCTGAACGGCTGCGTCGCGCCATCGAGCGCGCCGAATGGCAGAACCGCAAGATCACTGTCAGCATCGGCGTGGCGACGATCGGCCTCGGCCAGTCCGTTCCGCTCCTGATCGAGCAGGCCGACCGCGCCATGTACACCGCCAAGGAGCGGGGCCGCAATCGCGTGGTG
Source organism: Rhodocyclaceae bacterium (assembly GCA_035564055.1). Lineage (GTDB taxonomy): Bacteria > Pseudomonadota > Gammaproteobacteria > Burkholderiales > Rhodocyclaceae. The sequence goes on from DATMTO010000302.1 coordinate 1,029, forward strand.
GATGCCGATGACGACTGACTCCTCCGGGCTGGTGATCGCGGCCACGCAACGCTGGCTGGAGCGGGCGGTGATCGGGCTCAATCTGTGCCCGTTCGCCAAGGCCGTGCACGTCAAGCAGCAGGTGCGCTACATCGTCAGTGCGGCCGCAATGCAGGACGAGCTGCTTGTGGATCTGGAGCGGGAGCTGGTTTTTCTGGCAGACGCCGATCCCGCGCAGGTCGATACCACGCTGCTGATTGCGCCCGGCCTGTTCGAGGAGTTTCTCGATTTCCATTTCTTCCTGATGGAAGCCGAGGCCCTGCTGAAGCGTATGGATCTGCAGGGCACGCTGCAGATCGCCAGCTTTCATCCGCAATTCGAGTTTGCCGGCAATGCGCCGGACGATGTCGCCAACTACACCAACCGTTCGCCCTATCCGACCTTGCACCTGTTGCGCGAGGCCAGCATCGACCGCGCCGTAGCGGCCTTCCCGGACGCCTCCGCTATCTACGAGCGCAATATCGAAACGCTCGAAAGACTCGGTCCGGAGGGATGGGACGACTTGTGGAAGTGATACACGTACCCACCTTGTTCCTGGAGCTGCAATGAGCAACACGCTAGAACCGCCGATCGAAATTCAGACCGGCCCCAATCCGACCTTGTCCGTGATCTGGATGCACGGCCTCGGCGCCGACGGCAGCGACTTTCCGCCCATCGTGGACGAGCTCGGGCTGCCGGAAGATGCGGCAATCCGTTTTATCTTTCCGCATGCGCCGATGATGCCGGTCACCTGCAACAACGGCTACGTGATGCGTGCCTGGTTCGACATCCTGTCCATGGCCGGCGGCAAGCGCGATGTAAATGTGGAATCCGTGATCGAATCGGTCGAGCGGGTGCGCGGACTCATTCGCCGCGAAAACGAGCGCGGCATGCCGAGTCATCGCATCGTGTTGGCCGGCTTTTCGCAAGGCGGCGCGATGACTTATACGGTCGGTCTCACGCATCCCGAAACGTTGGGCGGCATGATGGTGTTGTCGGGCTACATCCCGACACCGGAGTGGGTCGAAGAGAACCAGCAGGAAGCCAATCGCCACACGCCGATCTTTGCCGCGCACGGCAGCTATGACGATGTGCTGCCCATCGCCCTGGGCGAAGCGGCGCGCGATCTGGCGCAAAAGCTCAACGACCGCGTTGAATGGCACAGCTGGCCGATGCCGCATACGCTCTGCTACGAAGAGGTGCAGGCCATGGGCGAGTGGCTGCGCGCCCGGTTGGCGGCCTGATGGACGAATGCTGGCAGGCCTGGTTCGACGGCTCGGCGCTGCCCAATCCCGGCCGTATCGGTATCGGCCTGTTGCTGGAGGCGCCGGACGGCAGCCTCAGCGAGCGCTCGTTCGTGGCGCGTGAGCCGGGCTGCAACAACGAGGCCGAGCTGCGCGCGCTGTGCGCCCTGCTTGAGCTGGCCGGTGATTGCGGGGCGCGTCGCCTGCAGATTCGCGGGGACAGCGATATTGCGGTTAAATATGCCAACGGTATTGATGCGACGCAGGTGGTCCGCCTGCAGGTGCTGGTGCAGCGGGCGCAGGCCCTGATGGCGCAGTTCGACGAGGTTGATCTGCGCTGGGTGCCGCGCCACCGCAATACCGGTGCCGATGCACTGTCGCGCCGGGCGCTGGGTTTGCCGGAAAAGATGCCGGCCAGGCCGCGCAAGCGCTGAAGCGCTTGTGCCCCGGCCCTGGATGCGAACCGCCGCTTTGGCGGCGATAATACGAATAATTCTGGATCAGACGCACCATGCCGCAATTCGGCGGAAGACATGCAGCAACCGTGGGGGATGGTGTGAACGACAGCAGTCCCGAAGCTCTGCGCAAGACGAACCGTACGCTGCTGGCCGCTGCCGCCAGCCTGCTCGGGCTCGCCACCTTGCTGGTGGCCGGGCTGCTGTGGCAAAGCTACGAGCGTTATCACGAGGCCGCCGCCGCCGCCGCGCAGAATACCGCCCGCAGTCTTGAACACTACCTCAATGCGCATTTCCAGGAGAGTGAGCTGGCCTTGCACAGCGCCGTGGCCGAATACCAGCGTCTGCAGGCCAGCGGCCAGTTCAACCGCGAGCGCTTCAGCGCCTATCTCGGCTCGCTGAAGCAGCGCCTGCCCAACGCGCTGTCGATACGCGGTACCGATGGCGCCGGCAATGTCATCTACGGCGAAGGCCTGAATCCGGCCCGCCCGATAAACATCGCCGAGGGCTGGCATTTCCAGCAGATAAAGCGCGACATGGGGCTGGTGTTCGGGCCGCCGCTGCAGTCGCGCATCAGCGGCGAGTGGCTGTTCTCCATCATGCTGCCGCTGGTCGACAAGGGCGGAAATTTTGTCGGCACCGTCTATGTAAATACCGAGAACCAGCGCATCGAGGATACCTTCAGCTCGATCAAGCTAGGCGAGCACAGCCTCATCCTGCTGTTCGACAGCGACCGCAACGTCATCGTCCGCTATCCGACCCTGCCGCGTGTCGCCAATAATGCAATTCGCATGTCCAATCCGGCCACGCTGTCGGCCATTGCGGCCGGCAAGGAGCAGGCGGTCTATTCCACCGTCAGCCCTTATGACGGCATCCGGCGCATGGTCGCCTATCGCAAGATCGGCCATTTCGATACCTATGTGATGGTCGGCGTTGCCGAGGAGGATTACCTCGCGCCCTGGTGGAAGGAGTGCTGGCTGGGCGTCGGCTTTCTGCTGATCATCACCGTCGGCAGCGTGCTGCTTGGTCTCAGCCTGCGCCGCTACATGGCGGCGAGCCTGCGGGTCGAGATGCTGGAGGAGCGGCAGTCGTCGCACGACCACCTGACCGCGATCATCCGCGCCATTCCCGACCTGCTGTTCGAGGTCGATCTCGAAGGGCGCTATCTCGACTACAGCACCAGCAACATGGAGCTGCTGTCGATGCCGGCCGATGAATACATCGGCCGCAAGCTCTCCGACCTGCTGCCGGCGACCGCCGCAGCCACGGTCATGGCCGCGATTGCCGAGGCCAACGAGAAGGGCGCCTCCTACGGTGCGCAGATTCACATCAAGGTGCCGGCCGGCGAGCTCTGGTACGAGCTTTCGATCGCACGCAAGCAGGACCATCGCACCGATCGGCCGACCTTTATCGTGCTGTCGCGCGACATTACCGAACGCAGTCAGGCGCAAATGCGCATCGAGCAGCTGGCATTTTCGGACATGCTCACCGGTCTGCCCAATCGGCGCCTTTTCCTCGACCGCCTGCGGCAGAGCATGGCCGTCAGCGAGCGCAATCACAGCTACTGCGCACTGCTGTTTCTCGACATCGACAAGTTCAAGACGCTCAACGATACGCTCGGCCACCATGTCGGCGACATTCTGCTGACCCAGATTGCCGAGCGTCTGCGGCGCTCGGTGCGCGAATGCGACACCGTTGCCCGCCTCGGTGGCGACGAGTTCGTGGTCCTGCTGGAACAGCTGGAGACCGAAGAAGCCGCTGCCGCCAAACAGGCGCAGACAGTGGCCGAAAAGATCGCGGTCCAGCTGTCGCGTGAATACGATCTCGACGGCCACAAATACCTGGGCACAAGCAGCATCGGCATCGCCCTGTTCACCGGCCAGGAAGCCTCCTGCGACGAGCTGCTACGACGTGCCGATCTGGCCATGTATCAGGCCAAGGCCGGCGGGCGCAGCGCGGTCTGTTTCTTTGATCCCGAGATGCAGTCGAGCATTGCTGCGCGGCTGGAGCTGGAACTCGATCTCAAGCAGGCGATCATCCACGAGGAGTTCGTACTGCGCTTCCAGCCGCAGTTCAATGCCGACGGCTCCCTGATCGGCGCCGAAGTGCTGATCCGCTGGGACAGCCCCAAGCGCGGCATGGTGTCGCCGGTCGAGTTCATTGACCTCGCCGAGGAGACCGGCCTGATCCTGCCGATCGGCCACTGGGTGATGCGCGAAGCCTGCGCCTCGCTCGAGGCCTGGCGCCAGATTCCAGAGCTGGCGCACGTGACTGTCTCGGTCAATGTCAGCGCCAAACAGATTGCGCTGCCGACCTTCGTCGAGGAGGTTCAGGAACTGCTCTCCTTCTACGATGTTGAGCCTGCCCAGCTCAAGCTCGAAATCACCGAGTCGATGCTGGTCGACCGGATCGACGAGATCATTGCCAAGATCAACGAATTGCGCGCCATCGGGGTGCGTTTCTCGCTGGACGATTTCGGCACCGGCTATTCGTCGCTCAACTATCTCAAGCGCCTGCCCTTCGATCAGGTCAAGATCGACCAGTCCTTTGCGCGCGGTGCGCTGGAAAGCCATCACGATGCAGCGATCTGTCGGGCCATCATTGCGCTGGGTCAGGCGCTCAGCCTGGATGTCGTGGCCGAGGGCATAGAGACCGAGGCGCAGTGGGCCTTCTTCAAGGCCGAAGGGTGCCGCTACGGGCAAGGCTACCTGTTTGGACGCCCCATGCCGCAGGAAGAGTTCGAAGCGCGCTACGCCGGCGACAGCGCCTAGCCGCCACGCTTTTCGAGCGTAGCCACAAGGCGCGGAATTGCCTCTGCCGCGACTGGCGGCGAAAACAGGTAACCCTGCGCCGAGTCGCAACCGCTGTGACGCAGAAATGCGCACTGCTGCTCGGTTTCAACGCCCTCGGCGATAACGCTTAACTGCAGGGTGTGACCGAGCTGAATGACAGCCTGGACGATGGCCGCGTCGTCGGCATCCTCGGTGACGTCGCCGACGAAGGAACGGTCGATCTTGAGCTTGTCCACCGCCAGGCGCTTCAGATAACTGAGCGACGAATAGCCGGTGCCGAAATCGTCGATCGAAAGCTGCACGCCCAGCTCCTTCAGGCTATGCAGGATGCTCATGGCCACATCCACGTCCTGCAGCAGGATCGATTCGGTGAGCTCCAGTTCCAGCATTCCCGGCGGCAGGCCGGAAGTCTCCAGAGCGCGTGTCACTGTGTCGATGATATTGCCGTGCTTGAACTGCAGCGCCGAGAGATTCACTGCGACGCTCAGCGCCAGCCCCTGCTGGTGCCAGGTCATGCCGCGTCGGCAGGCTTCGCTGATCACCCATTCGCCGATCGGGATGATGAGGCCGCTGTGTTCGGCGACCGGAATGAATTCGGCCGGCGAGATCAGCGAACCGTTGCGGCGCCAGCGGATCAGTGCCTCGACGCCGTCGACGCGGCCACTCGCCAGATCGACCTGCGGCTGATAGAGCAGCTCGAATTCGTCGCCCTGCAGAGCCTTGCGCAGATCGATCTGCATTTGCATGCGGACCTGGGCATCGACGTTCATCTGTCCGGCGAAGAAGCGATAGTTGCGGCGTCCGCTGTCCTTGGCCCGATACAGTGCAGTGTCGGCGTTCTTGCGCACCGTGTCGAAGTCGTTGCCGTCGTTCGGGTAGAGGCTGATGCCGATGCTGAACGAGGTCGGCAGCGTGTGTTGCTCGATCTCGAATGGCTGTGCCATTGCGTCCAGTATGGTCTGGGCGATCCGGCCGACGTCGCTGACGGAGATGACGTTGGTGATCAGCACCACGAATTCGTCGCCGCCTTCGCGGCTGATGGTATCGACCTGGCGCAAAGTGCTCTGCAGGCGTTGCACGACGCTGACCAGCAGTTCGTCGCCGATGCTGTGGCCGAGGCTGTCGTTGATCTCCTTGAAGTTGTCGAGATCAAGAAAGAGCATGGCAACGCGCGTATTGTCGCGCCTCGCCACAGCGGTGGCCTGTTCGAAACGGTCGCGCAGCAGCAGTCGGTTGGGCAGCTTGGTCAGCGGATCGTGGTGGGCGAGGAAGGCCAGCTCGTGCTCGGCGGCGCGATGGGCGGCGCGGGCGCGCAGGGTGGCGATGCCGAAGCTCAGGTCGGCAGCCAGCTCCTCCAGCAGCTTGACCTCCTCGGCATGAAAGACGTCGGCCTCGGCGGCATAGATAGTCAGTACCCCCAAGACCCCGCCTTCATGCTTGAGCGGCAGGGCAATGCCGGCACGCAGGCCTTCGGCGAGGGCGACGCGTGCCCACTCGGTCTCTTCCTCGGCTGCAGTGACCTGGGCGATGCAGGTGGCCGCCGTGCGCACCGCCGTACCACTGATATTGGGGCATTCGTGCTCGTGACGCCAATCCAGTGCCAGCTGATCCAGGTAGCCCTGCATGGTACCGGCCTGGGCGCGAACCACAATGCCGCCGTCGTTTTCGGCATAGCCGACCCAGGCGAAAGGGTAGCCGCCGGTGGTGAAGATCAGGTGACAGATATCGTTTAGCAGGCGCTGCTCGTCCTCGGCATGAATCAGCGTCTGGTTGCAGTCGCTGAGCAGGCGCAGCGCACGATTGAGACGCAGCTGCGCAGTTTCCGCTGCATGTCGCGCCAGCGTCAGACCGTCGAAGGCGCGCGCTAGCTCGCCGATCTCGTCGTTGCGATCAAGCGTAACCAGCGCATCGGTTTGCGGCGTCTGCGTCATGGTGCGGATGCGGTCCCTCAGCATGAGCAGCGGGCGGGTCATATAGCCGGCGCCCAGCCAGACCAGCAGCGGCAATATCAGCAACAGGGCCGCCAGCAGCTGCAAGGCATGGGTGCGCAAGGACTGGATCGGCGCGTAGGCTTCGTCGAGCGGCAGCAGTGTGCCGGCCAGCCAACCGGTGGAGGCCATCGTTTCTATCGTCATGATGGCGTGCACGCCGCGACTGGATACGGTCTCCCCGGCAAAGCTGCCCGTCCGCAGGGCGGTTTCGACGGCGTTGTTGGCACCCTCAGGCAGCTTTTCCATCAGGCGGTTCTTATCCGGATGGGCGACGATGAGACGATCGCGTGTGATCAGCACCATGTTGCCGGTGCGGCCGATGCGCGTTTCGGTGAAGCCGGAAAACAGGTTGTCGCGCAGGATGTATTGGCTGCCGCCGAGCATGGCGATGACCTTGCCTTCCGCGTCCAATACCGGTGCAGTCATGACGATCAGCGGCTGGCCCGATACGGGGCTGGTGAAGGGCTTGGAAATATAGGGCTTGCGGTTTTCCTGTGTCCGGGCGATGTACTCCATACCGGCCAGGCGGGAGCTGCCGACATACTTTTCCGGCGTCGGCCAGGCTGCGATTACCTTGCCGCTGGCGTCGTATACGAGGATGTTGGTGAACAGCCCGGGCAGGACGATCTGTTCCTGCACGAAGGTCTGTAGCCGGGCCGGATCCTTGATCAGATCCCGCGGCATGCCTTCGGCGATACTGATAAGCGTCTTGTGGCGAGCCATGACCTGCTGGTCGAAACCGTAGGTCAGAGTCTTGGCCAGTGCGATCTGCTGGGCGATGACGCTTTCGCGCAGGCGCTTTTCGCCGGAGTCGATCAGTAGCGCGGCGGCGGCGCAGAGCAGCACGCCGAAAAGAAGGCTGACCAGCAGCGCGAGCTTGTTCTTGATGCCCATATCAGTGGCTGTGCCCCACGGCGGTGCAACTGCAGGTACCTATCTGGAAAATGGCCTGTGCCGTCGCGCCCGGCGCTGAGGTCTGGGGAAGCATTAGGTGCCAATCCGCTTGCAGCGTAGGTATCACCGGGAGTTACCAAAGTGTTGCGAGGTTGGGTGCGATTCATTAAAGCATAGTTCGCGCCTGTCCTTACTGCGGCCCGCATGATTGTTCTGTTCCCGAAAACAGTGAAAACAAGAACTGTGTATTTATCTGTATCGATCCGGCCGTTACAGTAAGCCCATGTCACATCGGCCGGACTTTGCGGCCAATATCCGAGGAAAAGAAAATGGGCACCATTCACACCATTCTTGCCGTTACCGCCAGCAGCTGGAATATTCCCCAGCCGTCCTGCGCCAATCAGGCACAATTTGCAGCCGCCCGTGCGGCCTGAGCCACATCACGAGACCATGCCATGCAGCACCTGATCGCCCTTTTCGAGCAGCACGGACCCTTGCTGGTCTTCTTCAATGTGCTGGTCGAGCAGCTCGGTGCGCCGATCCCGGCGATTCCGGCGCTGCTGGTGGCGGGTGCATTGTCGGTTGAAAGCAGCTTCAGCTGGCAGACCATCCTGATCCTGGCGCTGCTCGGATCAGGCCTCGCTAATTTCGGCTGGTATCTGGCCGGCCGTCGCTTCGGCCTGCGCATTCTCGGCGTGATGTGCCGCATTACGCTGTCGCCGGACGCCTGCGTGCGCAGCACCGAAAAGACCTTCCTGCGCTGGGGTGTGCTGGCGCTGCTGGTGGCGCGCTTCATTCCCGGCCTGTCTTCGGTGGCTTCGCCGCTGGCCGGCGCCATGCGTCTGCCGGCCGGCCGTTTCATTCTCTTCGATACGCTCGGCACCGCGCTGTGGGCCGGCGCAGCCATCGCCGCCGGCCGGCTCCTGCATCGTCAAGTGGATGCGCTGATTATCGCGCTTGAAGAGGTTGGTGGCGTGGCGCTGCTCATCGTGGCGGCACTGTTTGCGCTCTACATCGCCTTTCGCTGGCTGGAGCGGCAGCGTCTGCTGCGCTTTGTCCGGATCCATCGCATCGACGTCATCGAACTGGCCGACCGTATCGCTGCCGGCACCGCTCCCGTTGTCATCGATGTGCGTGCCACTACGGCCATGGCGGCCGATGCACGCATGATCCCCGGTGCGCGCGCGGTGCCGCTGGAGAACCTGCCGGCCGCCATGGAAGATATTCCGGCCGAGCAAGAAGTGGTGTTCTATTGCAGCTGCCCCAACGACGTTTCCTCGGTGCGCGCCACGCGCCTCATGCTCAAGCACGGTTACAAGCGCGCCCGGCCGTTGGCCGGCGGCATCGAAGCCTGGTTCGCGTACATGGCCGAAACGGAAGGCGACGCGGCCGCGCTCGGACTGGCGGCGTTGCTGCCCGAGAAGATCGATTCGACTGCAGGCGGTGTTTTGTAACGGTCTATTGCGGGCGCTTGAATTTTCCTCGCGTGATTCCAAACTGAGCCTTGCCGCCCGCAGTCTGGCGGTTCAGCCTGGAGCTTCGTCATGACAAGCAAATCCCTTCCGCCCAATTCCGCCGTCCGCAATTTCTATTTCAGCCTGTCCATGCTCGTCTGTGCGATCGCCTTCGCGTTGCACAGCACTGGCGCACTCGCGGCCGATCCTTCCCTGCATCAGGTCTACGATGCAGCCAACGCCGGCAACTATGTGGCGGCGCAGGGCATGATGGATCAGGTTCTGCGTGATCATCCGAACAGCGCCAAGGCCCACTTCGTGGAAGCCGAGCTGATGGCCAAGCTGGGTCAGCTGGGCAAGGCGTCCGCCGAACTGCAGACCGCCGAGAAACTCGATCCCGCCCTGTCCTTCGCCAAGCCCGCCGCCGTGGCTGAGCTC
>DATMTO010000303.1:0-18611 GCA_035564055.1 Rhodocyclaceae bacterium
CATGGCGCGCGCCAGCTGCATGGCCAAGTTGGCGGCGTAGTCGCCGTGGCTGGCCTGCTTGGGGCGCTCGATCAGGATGGGCGTGTCGGCGTGGTCGGGGGCGACCTTGTGCAGGGCGGCGCGCAGCAGCTCGGCGAGATGGGCTTTGGGGTCCAGGGACGTTGAAGACATGACAATGCGTATAAGCGCTGTGGCGCTTCTGTTTCAGATTAGTCGCGGATTATACCGGGCCGGCCGCGCTTTACCCTCAGGCGGCCCTTTCCCCGCACTGCGAAACCGGGCAAAATCGCCGCTTTGCAGCTACTTCGCTCCCCTTGCCCGTGCGCCTGTTCCGTTTTCTGAAAATTGCCCGCGTCGCCAGTCGCTATGGCCTGGATCAGATGATCCTGGAGCACGAGCCGTCGGGTTACCTGATGCGGGTGGCCAATGCCGTGCAGTTCTGGCGCGACCTGTCCACGCCGCGTGCGGTGCGACTGCGCATGGCGCTGGAGGATCTGGGGCCGATCTTCGTCAAGTTCGGCCAGGTGCTGTCCACACGCCGCGACCTGCTACCGCAGGACATTGCCGACGAACTGGCGCTGCTGCAGGACCGCGTGCCGCCGATTTCCGCCGAGCGGGCGCTGGCCTGTGTCGAGGCCGCCTACGGCATGCACGCCGATGAGGTTTTCACCACCTTCGCGCGCGAACCGGTGGCCTCGGCCTCGGTGGCGCAGGTGCACTTTGCCACCCTGCCTGACGGCAAGGAGGTTGCGGTCAAGATCCTGCGTCCGGGCATCCGCGAAATCATCGACCACGATATTGCGCTGCTGCAGATTCTGGCCGGCCTGCTCGAAAAGCTCTGGTCCGACGGCAAGCGCCTCAAGCCGCGCGAGGTGGTGGCCGAGTTCGACAAGTATCTGCACGACGAACTCGACCTGATGCGCGAGGCATCCAGCTGTTCGCAGCTGCGTCGCAACTTCACCGACTCTAAGCTGCTCAAGGTGCCCGAGGTGTACTGGAACTGGTGTACCAGTACCGTCATGGTCATGGAACGCATGCAGGGCATCCCGATCTCCCAGGTCGATGCGCTGCGGGACGCCGGGGTCGACATTCCGGCGTTGGCGCGTGCCGGGGTGGAAATCTTCTTCACGCAAGTATTCCGCGACGGCTTCTTCCATGCCGACATGCACCCCGGCAATATCTTCGTCGCCGTCGATGCCGAGAACAAGGGCAAGTACATCGCGCTCGATTTCGGCATCATGGGCACGCTGACCGATACCGACAAGAACTACCTGGCGCAGAACTTCCTCGCCTTCTTTCAACGCGACTACAAGCGCGTCGCCGAGGCGCACGTCGAGTCGGGCTGGGCGCCCAAGGACACGCGCGTGGACGAGTTCGAGGCGGCGATCCGCACCGTCTGCGAACCCATCTTCGACAAGCCGCTCGGCGACATCTCCTTCGGTCGCGTGCTGCTGCGCCTGTTCCAGACCTCGCGTCGCTTCAATGTCGAGATACAGCCGCAGCTGGTGCTGTTGCAGAAGACATTGCTCAATATCGAAGGCCTCGGCCGTCAGCTTGATCCCGAGCTGGACCTCTGGAAAACCGCCAAGCCCTTCCTGGAGCGCTGGATGAGCGAGCAGCTCGGCTGGCGCGGCTTCGTGAATAACATGAAGAAGGAAGCGCCGCGCTGGGCCGGCCTCATGCCCGAACTGCCGCGCCTGGTGCATCAGGCGCTGTCGCGTGACGACAGCGAGCTGCAAGCGCGGCTTGCGACAATCGAAGCGCGGCAGCGGCGCACGGCCGGCTGGCTGGTCTTTTCCATCACCATCATTATCTGTCTTGCAGCCGCGCTGCTCTGGCGCGCGGGCGGTATTCCCTAGGGGAGGGGATTCATGCTGTTCTGGTTCGTCATCATCTACTGGGCCATTTCGGTCGGCATCGGCCTGTACGCTTCCACCCGCGTGCATAACACCAAAGACTTCGCCATCGCCGGCCGGCACCTGCCTTTCTACATGGTGACGGCAACCGTGTTCGCCACCTGGTTCGGTTCGGAAACCGTGCTCGGCATTCCCGCCACTTTCCTGCAGGAAGGACTGGGCGGCGTGGTCGCCGACCCCTTCGGTTCCTCGATGTGCCTGATCCTGGTCGGCCTGTTCTTCGCCGCGCCGCTGTATCGCATGAATCTGCTGACCATCGGCGACTATTACAAGAAGCGTTTCGGTCGTTCGGTGGAAGTGCTGACCACGCTCGCCATCGTGCTGTCCTATCTCGGCTGGGTCGGCGCCCAGATCACCGCGCTGGGCCTGGTTTTCAATGTCGTCTCCGGCGGCGAGATCAGCAAGCTGACCGGCATGTGGATCGGTTCGGTGACGATCCTGATCTATACCGTCTACGGCGGCATGTGGGCCGTCGCCGTGACCGACTTCCTGCAGATGATCATCATCGTCATCGGCATGCTGTGGATCGGCGGCGAGGTCAGCAGCATGGTCGGCGGCGTCGGCGTGGTGGTCGAGCATGCGCGCCAAGCCGGCAAGTTCGACTTCTGGCCGTCGCTGGATCTCAAGTCGGTGCTGGCTTTCACCGCCGCCTGGGTGACCATGATGTTCGGCTCGATTCCGCAGCAGGACGTGTTCCAGCGCGTGCAGTCGTCGAAGACCGAGAAGATCGCGGTGTGGGGTTCGGTGCTGGGCGGCTCGCTGTATTTCCTGTTCGCCTTTATTCCCATGTTCCTCGCCTATTCGGCGACGCTGATCTCGCCCGAGACGGTGGCCGGCCTGATCGAAACCGATCCGCAGATGATCCTGCCGCGTCTGGTGCTCGACAAGGCGCCGCTGATCGCTCAGATCATGTTCTTCGGCGCTCTGCTGTCGGCGATCAAGAGCTGCGCTTCGGCCACCCTGCTGGCGCCGTCGGTGACCTTCACCGAGAACATCCTCAAGCCGGCCATCGGCCACAAGCTCACCGACAAGCAGTTGCTGCTGATGATGCGCGTCGTCACCGTGACCTTCACGCTGCTGGTGACCCTGTACGCAGTCAACTCCAAGGCGAGCATCTTCAAGATGGTCGAGAACGCCTACCAGGTGACGCTGGTCAGCGCCTTTGTTCCATTGGCCGCCGGCCTGTTCTGGAAGCGCGCCACGCATCAGGGCGCCTTGCTGTCCATCTTTGCCGGCATTGCCGTATGGCTGGCGACGCTGATTGGCGGCCCCGACGATCCGCTCGTCCCGGCGCAGCTGGCCGGCCTGATCGCCTCGGTCTGCGGCATGCTGATCGGCTCGCTGGCGCCGCAGTGGCTGCGCTGGCATCCGGAACACGGTAGCGACGGTCATCAGCGCCTGCACGATCACGCCGCCGCGCAAACCCACCACGTCGGTCCGCAATAGGTGCGCTGAAGCATGCATCCGGGCCGCTCCAGCGCACTCGCCCGTATTCTCGCCCTGGCCTACACCGTGCTGGTGGTGTATGCCAGCCTGCATCCCTTTTCCGGCTGGGCCGACTCGGGCCTGCCGCTGTTCGCTTTCCTCACTGCCGGCTGGCCGCGCTATTACACGGTCTTCGACCTGATCGTGAACGTGCTGGCCTACGTGCCGCTGGGTTTCTTCTGGCTGCCTGTGGCGGCGGCGCGCTTCGGCCGCGGCGTGGCGACCCTGGTGGTTTTTCTGCTGCTGACCACGCTGAGCGGTACGCTGGAAACGCTGCAGAACTTTCTGCCCAGTCGCGTCCCCTCAAATGTCGATCTGGCCTGCAATAGCGTCGGCGTCCTGCTCGGCGCGCTGGCCGCGCATCGCTGGGGCAGCCTGCTGCTGTCGGAAAGCCGCTTGTTGCGCTGGCGCCATCGTCATCTGGCGCACGAGCCGGTCGGCGACTACGGCTTCGTGCTGATCTGCATCTGGCTGCTGATTCAGCTGAGCCCGGAGAATCTTTTATTTGGCACCGGCAATCTGCGCGTCTTGCTTGAACTACCCGGTGCGCTGCCGTTCGACGTTGTGCGCTTCAGCCGGCATGAAACCTGGATCGCCGCGCTGGGCACGCTGACGGTAGCGCTGATGGCGAGCCTAGTGCTGCGCCGGCCGCGCTTCTGGCACCTGTTGGCGCTGCTGCTGGCGGCCATGTCGATCCGTTCCTTTGCGGCCGCGCTGCTGATCGAGCCGGCCAACTTTGCGCACTGGATGACCGAGGGCAATCTCAGCGGCATGGGCATCGGCGTGGCCCTGGCCTGGCCCCTGATGCGGCTGGACGACAGCCTGCGCCGCGTGCTTGCCGGCGGCCTGGTCATGGCAACGACGGCGCTGGTGAATATCGCGCCCGACAATCCTTATCTGCTGCAGGCGGCGCAGGTCTGGCAGCAAGGCCACTTCCTCAACTTCAATGGATTGACGCGCGTCGCGTCTTCATTCTGGCCTTTCCTGGCCATGGCTTTCCTGATGTGGAGACGTGAGCCTCCCTCACAGCCCGCAGCACCGGGCCGTAGATGACGGCGATCAGGCGGCCGCACGCTGCAAGGTCAGCGTGAACGCCACGCCATCGGCCACGTTTTCTGCGGCGATGGTGCCGCCCATCTTGGCCATATAAGTCTTGGCCACGAACAGGCCCTGGCCGCGATTGCCGTTGTCGGGCTCGGCATCCGAGACGCCGTATTCGAAAATCTTCTCCAGCATGTCGGCCGGGATGGCCGGGCCGCGGTTGTGGATGCGAATCGCGACGATGCCGTCGTTCTCGATCAGCGTCAGCAGGATCGGCGAACCTTCGGGCCGGTAGCGATCGGCATTGCGCAGCACATGCGTGACGGCATCCTCGAGCGAGAATTCGTCGGCGCGCACCGGCACCGGCTGGCCGACGCTTTCGAACTGCACCCCTGAGATGCCGGCGAAGGGCGCGTTCGCGGCGACGTGGCGCAGGAAGTCGTCGCAGTCGACCACGTCGAGCTGCAGCGTCGTGGCCTCCAGCGCCTCGCTCGGCGAGGCCGTGCCGTAAAGCACGCGCACCGCCTGCTGCATGCGCTTGACATAGCGATGGCTGGCGTCGTTCTCATCGGGGTGCAAAACCATCAAGGACTGCAGCGGCGACATGATTTCGTGGCCGACCGCCTGCCACATGTCATGTTCCTGCTCGGTGCGGATGCGTTCGCGCTGCACGTCGTCCTTGACCCGTTGCAACAGGTCATCGAGACCGCCGGCGAGAATGCCGAGTTCGTCCTTGCCGCGCAGGTCGGAGAGGTCGAGATCGGCGAGACGCCGTTCGATGCGCGCATCCTGGACGTTGTAGGAAACCGCGGCGGCGCGCCGGGTGAGCAGGGCGATGCGGCGGATCAGACCGATTTCGATGATCAGCCAGGCCAGTACGATAGCTGCGAGCATGGCGCCGACGAACCAGAGCATGCGGGTGGCGACAATGCTGATGCTGCGGTCGATACTGCGCAGATCGCCAGTGAGTAGGACTTCGTAGTCGTCTAGATTGGTATGGATCAACTCGCGACCTTCGAGCGGTGTTGCATAACCCTCCACCGGCAGATGCCGTACCAGCTTGTGCAGCCAGGGCGAAAGGGCTTCGTCTTCCTCCGGCGCTTTCAGGACGATGGGTTTCTGGACGCCGACGCGGCTGTCCTTTTTCAGCGCGTTGACGCGGCGGATTTGCAGCTTCTCGCCGGGTAGTAGCGTCTGCGCCAGACCGTTCAAGGTCAGCGGTGGCGTGGCGCCGGGATTGTTGCTGTCGAACACCGGCGCCTCCTTGTTTGGCGCAAACATCTCCACATGCAGCTTGATGCCGTTGAGGTCATCCGGCGGCCATTTGGGCCAGCGCTTCTGGAACAGTTCGGCGGTGAACGCTTCCACGGGCAGGCGAATCGAGAAATAGGTGCGCTTGAGGCAGTCTTCCGTCTCCGAATTGTCGGCGCACAGCTTGCCTTGCCACAGCCAGCCGCGGAAGTCGCGTACCGGCCGCGCATGTTGCGGCAGCAGATTGGCGGACAGGCTGTCCTCGGTATCGACGAAGCCGGTCAGTCGGCCGCGCAGCAACGTGGTGTAGGGCGCCGCATTCTGGGCTTCATAGGGCGCCAGCCAGCGGGTCTGCGCGCCGCGCATGTCCAGCGTGACGCGGGCGCGATGGACGTCGCCGATTTCGGTGGCGCCGCCTGCGCGGCCGACCACTTCCCCGTCGAGAAAGCTGCCGACCAGATAGATGAAGCCGCCGGCAAAAGGATTGCTGCCGATGGCGACACACAGCGAGCTGCCGTCTTCATACTGCAACGAGCAGCCGGCCATCTCGACGGCCTGCTGCGCCTTGTTCAGATCGTCAAAGTCGAGCGCGGCGTAGGGCAGCATCAGCGGCGATAGCGGGCGCACCTTGCCGTCTTCAGCGGCCGGATTGAGCAGGGCGAGCTGGCCGGCAGGATGACGCAGGCGCGCCATGATCTCGGCCTGGGTCTTCTTGAAGTTGTCGCGGTAGTTGTCGTAGCTGCGCTGCTTTTCTTCCTTGAGCAGAGCGACGGCCAGCGCCAGTGTGGCGACGATGAGAAGCAGGAAGGCACCCCGAAACAGCAGGCGGCGCCGGAAGGAGGCGAGGCCGAGGCCGGGGAATCCAGTCAGTCTGGGAACGCCCAGCTTGAGCCGCCTCATCGTGCGGCTTGGCGCGACGTTGCAGACGCCG
Source organism: Rhodocyclaceae bacterium (assembly GCA_035564055.1). Lineage (GTDB taxonomy): Bacteria > Pseudomonadota > Gammaproteobacteria > Burkholderiales > Rhodocyclaceae. The sequence goes on from DATMTO010000303.1 coordinate 6,625, forward strand.
GCGTTGCTGCCGTGGCCGACCAGCGGAAGCCGCGCATCGGCACGTTCTCGATGCCGTCGAAGTTTGGATCAATCTCGCGGAAGGCCTCGCGAATGGTACTGACGTGCTTCCTCACATTGTCGCGATTGCGGCCGCTCTTGACCACGTCGAACAGCTCGTCGTAGGAAACGATTTCGCCGCGCCGCTGATAGAGCGTGGCGAGAATGCGTTGCGCCGTCAGCGGCAGGTTGATGCGTTCGCCGCGCCAGGTCGGCGTGCGCTGCCACAATGGATCCAGGATCAGTTCTTCGGCCGCCGTCGGCTTGGCAGCAGCCGGCTCGCTGTGGCGCTGCCTGGTGGCGCGCAGGATATCGAGGAAGGTGTCGATGAAGTCGGCCTCCTCGAAAGTGGTCTTCTGCAGATAGTCCCAGGCGTCGAGCGCTTTCATGATGCTGCGGTAGATGGCCGCCGGCATCGCCGACACCACCAGCACCGGCGTGCCCTGGCGATGCTTGTTGATCGAGTTGATCAGCGCCACGCCGGCATTGCGTTCACGGCCCAGCTCGATGTCGAGCACGACCAGGGCGTAGTCCTCGCGTACGAGCGCCGCTTCGGCGTCGTCGCGATTGAACCACTGGTCGATCTGGAGTTCCGGGCGTGCGGCGCGGATCCACCCGGCCAGCTGATTGCTGGTGGGCTGGTCGTCTTCGATCACGGCGATCTTGGTCATGCGGACTCCGATGACGGGGAAGGATACCGAGCGCCGATTATCGGCGAAGCCGGGTGCGGACGGTGTGAGTTTTTCTTCCGGGCCCGGAGGATTCCTGCGCCGATTGTGATGAATGCCACCCCGGCGCCGCATTGTTGCTTCCGGGCCGGCTGGGAAGAATGGGCACCAGAGACGGCGAACGAACAAGCGCTTCTCCGGAACACCCGATCAATCACCCAGTGGAGGAAACAATCATGGCCGCACGCATCAAGACGATCGTTGAAAAGATCCGTAATGTTTTCCGCAAGCCCGCTCGACCGGCATATGGCAACGAATACGAAGACACCGAGCTACAAGGCCCGCAATATCGCCTGCCGCAGATCAAACTGGAGCTGGGCCGTTATGTGCGTCCCTTGGCCGTGGTCGGCGTGGTGGGTGCCATCGGCTACGGCCTCTACCAGCACCCGCCGATGAAGAGCATCGAACGCGGCGATGTCGGCATTCGTGTCAATCAGCTCACTGGCGAAATCAGCGAATGGAAGGAAGGCAGCGTGATGGTGCTGCCGCTGCTGCACGAAATGCGCGTCTATTCGCTGCGCGACCAGACTTATCGTCCGGCCGACATGAGCAGTGCCGATGGCCCGGCGCCACTGCAGTCGCTTGAAGGTTTGTCCTTTGGTGTCGATGTCTCGGTCCGCTATGCGCTCGATCCGACCCGCATTGCGTCCATCTACAAGAATCTGCCGGCCGATGTGGGCGCCGAGGTGGTCGAGCCGGCCGTGCAGGGCGTGATCTACAAGGTGTTCTCGCGTTACACCGTGCGCGAAACGTTTTCGAGCAAGCGCGCCGAAATCCTTCAGGTTGTCGAGAATGAGCTCAAGACCAAGCTGGCCGCCGACGGCATCCTGCTGCGCGGCGTGCAGATGGGCAAGATTGATCTGCCCGAAGACTACAAGCGCGGCATGGAAAGCCTGCTGGCCGAGGAGCTGGCTTCGGAAAAAATGCGCTACACCTTGGAGCTCAAGGGCAAGCGTGTCAAGGAGTCCGAGCTTGAAGCCGAGGCCGACAAGGTGCGCCGCGAAAAGGCCGCCGAGGCCGCCGGCCGCGAGCAGATCCTCGCCGCCAAGGCGCAGGAAGAGGCAATGAAGCACGTGCTGCCCTTCAAGCAGCGCCAGATTGAGCAACGCCAGCTCGAAGCCGAAGCGGACAAGGCGGCGCGCCTGAAGAATGCCGAAGGCAATGCGCAGGCGCGTCAGATCGAGGCCGAAGGCGAAGCCCGGGCGCGTCAGCGTCTGGCGGAAGCCGAGGCTTATCGCCTCGACAAGATCGGCAAGGTGAACAGCGAGCAGATGGCACGCGAGGGTGAGCTGATCAGCCGACATCCCTTGCTGATCCAGAAGACCCTGGCCGACAAGCTTTCCGACAAGGTGCAGGTCATCATCGCGCCGCCGCCCGGCAACGGCGGCTTCATCGGCGACAACCTGATCGGCAAGGGGAAGTGATCATGCGCCCATCCCGGAAAACCCTCAGCGCCGTGCTGTCCATCGTCATCGTCGGCGCCATCTGCATCTCCGGCATGGCAGCCGCCACTGTGCTGGCGGCACCGGTACCGACGCCTGCCACGGCGATCATCATTCAGGATCAGACGCCGCTGCGCGCCGCGTCGCGCGATTCGGCCCAGCAACAGGCCACCCTGTGGCAGGGCGACGCGGTCGAGATTCGCGGCGAGCGCATGGACTATGTGCAGGTCTGGGACTATCGTCGTGAGCGCGGCGGTTATGTGCGCGCCAGCCAGTTGCGTCGCATCGGCACTGCGCCGGAAGATGCCGAGGCGCTGATGGGCGTGGTGCGCTACCTGCGCGAGACGGCCGGCAGCGAAGCGCTCGGTATCGCCTATACGGCCGCTTGGCTGCAGGCGGCGCCGGCACACATGATCAACGGCGCCGCCGGTGCCGAAGCCTTCGATGCCCTCGGCAACTTTGCCGATCGTCTGGCGCGCCGCGCCTCCGGCAATGCGCAGTTGAGCAAGACCGCCGAAGCGACGCTGGCCGCTCATCTTGAGGTGGCGGGACGCTACGGCATCAAGTTCAACAGTTTCGAGCGCGATGGCCGCATGCAGATCTGCTACGACGGCGAAGCCCTGCGGCGGGTGCTGTCGCTGCCATCGTGGCCGGAGCAGCAGGCGCGTGCGGTGATCGCGCTGACCCGCTCGGCCTGCATCAACCCCGACCTCAAGGCCAGCGAGGCGCTGGCGCTCGACGAATGGCGCGCCGATGTGCTCAATCGCGTCGAGGTGGCTGGACTGCCGGCTTATCTGAGGAATCGCGTCCAGATGCGCCGGGCCAGCGTCTGGAGCGGACTGGCTTTTCAGTACGCCCGCCGCGACGGTGCCGACAGTCGTACCGCGATGGCGGCGGCGCAGCGCGCCATCGCCGAGCTGGGCGGCATCAGCAAGACCGATCTGCCCGACGATGATCAGTCGCTCTACAACGACGTTGCCATGCGTGTCAGTGCCTCGCGCTGGGCGGCAGAAAGTGCACGGCCGTTGCCCGCACAGAATCAGCCGGTGCTGCAGACCGTTGCCGGCGAAGCGGGCCAGACCTGCTTGTTGCTGGTTGATGCCAAGCATGACGCGAAGAATCCGCTGGTCAAGCGCTGCACCTACGGCATTGTCTGGCTGGCTTCGGCGACGCGCAACCGCGAAGGCAATGCGCTGGCTGTGGCGGTGCAGCCCCTGGGCAGCTGGCGCGAACTGTGGGTGGCGAAGAAGAACAGCGACGGCTGGGCTTTCGATGTACTGCCGCCAGCCGCCGTCAATCCGGATGTCGGCTATGTCGAATTTGCCGGCTGGGTGCCGGGCGGCAAGCAGGTCCTGGTGGCACGCGAAGCGCGCGGCGATGGCAAGTACAAGCGCAGCTTTGAGATCCTCAATCTGGAGCCGCTGACGACGCAAAAACTGGCCAGCGATCCCGGCCTGCTGGCGGCTTTCCGCAGCTGGCAGGACCCGAGCTGGAAGCGGCAGACGCTGAGTTTGCGCTGATCGTTGCTACTCAATGTGTTGTGACAAATCGGGCCGGGCCGTCAGACAGGGCGCCCCGGCCGGTCTGCTATCATCTGCGGGTGAGTTCAGACATCGCCTCCCAACCCTACGCCCATATCGATTCGCTCGACACGCTGCGCGACGAGTTGCGCAAGTTCGTGGCAGCGCGCGACTGGCAGCAGTTCCATGCGCCCAAGAACCTGGTGATGGCGCTGAGTGTGGAAACCGCCGAACTGGTCGAGATTTTTCAGTGGCTGACGCCGGAGCAAAGCCACAACCTTACGCCTGAGCAGCGTTCCGCTGCGCAGGATGAAATCGCCGATGTGCTGGTCTATCTGATCGAGACGGCTGACGCGCTGGGCATCGATCCGCTCGCGGCGGTACGCCAGAAACTCGTCAAGAACGCAAAGAAGTATCCCGTCTCCGAAAGCTGAGGAACGGAGAAAGAGGCTTTGCCGCCGGGCTGTCCCAAGGCAAAGCCAGTGTTCAATGTGGCGCCGACGCAGTCGGCGAATAACCGTCGCCCTTTTCCGCGGGAAAGGGGGGGCTGGGGGATAGGTATGTACTTCAAGCATCACGTTTTCTTCTGCACCAACCAGCGCAAGGCAGGCGAGGCCTGTTGCGCCAATCACGGTGCGAATGATCTGCGCGCCTACGCCAAGGATCGAGTCAAGGCGCTCGGGCTGGCCGGTGAAGGCAAGGTGCGTATCAACAGCGCCGGCTGTCTGGATCGCTGCGATCAGGGGCCGGTGATGGTCGTCTATCCGGAAGCGGTGTGGTACACCTTTGTCGATCAGGAAGACATCGACGAAATCGTCGAGTCGCACCTCAAGAACGGTCAGGTCGTCCAACGCCTCAAGCTCTAGGCGTTCCGTACCTCTGCCACTTCGTTGATGGCGTCAGGCAGGCCGAGAATCCGGTTCAGCGGTTCGGGCTTGTGCACCAGATAGCCCTGCGCATAGTCCACGCCAAACTCCCTGAGGATCGTGCGGGCGGCTTCGGTCTCGACGAACTCGGCGACGGTTTCCTTGTGCAGCAGGCTGGCCATGTCGGCGATACAGCGCACGGTGGCGACGTCGACCGGGTCGGTCGGCAGATAGCGGATGAAGTGGCCGTCGATCTTGAGAAAGTCGACCGGCAAGGCCTTCAGATAGGCGAACGAAGACACGCCGCTGCCGAAATCGTCGAGCGAGAAGCGTACCCCGAGTTCTTTCAGGCGCGTCATCATGTAGATGGCGTCTTCGATGCTGCCGACAGCACTGGTTTCGGTGACTTCGAAGCAGATCTTGCGCAGGTCCACGCTGCTGGCACGCAGCAGGTCTTCCAGGTGCTTGTGGAACAGCTTGTCGCCGACCGACTGCCCCGATAGATTGATGCAGACCTTGTCGATGCCGTCCAGCGAAGGGGTGGCGGCCAGGAGTGAGAGGGTTTTCTCGACCACCCAGCGGTCGAGCCGGCTGGCCATGTGATAGCGCTCGGCGGCCGGAATGAAGAGGCCGGGTGGAACCAGCTTGTCGTCCTCGTCGCGCAGGCGCAGCAGCACCTCGAAACTCGGCAGCGATTTTTCCGGCTGCAGCGGCTCGATGCGCTGCGCGTAGAGGATGAAGCGGTCATGTTCCATGGCCGCATCGATTCTGCCGGCCCAGTTCGCCGCGCCCTGCTTTTCCTTGACGATGTTTTCGCCGATGTTGAAGTAGGCGTAGACGCGATTGCGCCCCGACTCCTTGGCCGTGCTGCAGGCCGTGTCGCCGGCCTGCAGCACCTCGGAACTGTTGCGCCAGGTGGCATTGATTTCGACCAGGCCGATGCTGGCGCCGATGCGGAAGCGATGCTGGTCGTGGAGGAAGCGATAGCCGTCGAGACGGTCGCAGATGCTCTCGGCAATCAGCTGCGCCGGCCGCGCCGGGCAGTGTTCCATCAACACCGCGAACTCGTCGCCGCCGAGGCGCGCCAGCGTATCGCCTGAGCGGATACAACTTTCGATCAGGGTGGCGATGTTCTGCAGCACGCGGTCGCCGACGGAGTGTCCGCAGGCGTCGTTGACCAGACGGAACTGGTCGAGGTCGATGAGCAGCAGCGTATGCAGCACGCCGTCGCCCATCTGAACCGTACTGAGTGCACGGTTCAGGCGGGCATTGAATTCGGTCGAGTTGAGCAGGCCGGTCAGCGGGTCATGGGTGGCGTTGAAGGCAAAGGCCTCCTCGATCTTGCGGCGCTGCTCGGTAACGTCATGGAAGACGACGACGGCGCCGACCACGCGCCCCTCGCGGTTGCGGATCGGTGCGGTCGAATCCTCGATCAGGTATTCGCTGCCGTTGCGCGACAGCAGCAAGGTGTGATTGGGCAGACCGACGATGCGCTGCTCGGCGAGTGCGCGTTCGGCCGGGTTCTGCAGTGCGCGGCGGCTTTGCTGATGAACGATATTGAAGATCTGGTCGAGCGGCTTGCCGGCGGCTTCGTCGTGCAGCCAGCCGGTCAATTGCTCGGCCACGCCATTCATCAATCCGACATTGCCCTGCGCGTCGGTGGTGATGACACCATCGCCGATCGAGTAAAGCGTGATGGAAAGCAACTCGCGCTCTGCATCGAGCATGCGCGTCAGGGCGACGCGATGGAGCAGATTGCGCAAGCGCAGACGCACATGGGTGATGTTGAAGGGCTTGGTCAGAAAGTCCGCAGCCCCAAGGGCCAGGCCGCGAGCCTCAGCCTTTTCATCATCGAGCGCGGTGAGGAAGACAATCGGGCAGTTGTCGAAGTGCGGCAATTTCTGGAGTTGCGCGCAGGTTTCGTAACCATCCATGCCATCCATCATGATGTCGAGCACGATCAGGTCCGGCATTTCCTCGGCCGCCAGGGCCAGCGCCTGTTTGCCCGAGGTAGCGAACTGCATGTCGTATTCGTCCTGCAGCACGCCCGCCAGCAGCTGAAGATTTTGCACTGAATCGTCTACAACAAGAATCTTGTATCTACTCATGCGCATCCCTGAGTTCGGACGGTTGGAGACAAAAGTAAACCTTCAACGCGGTTTCATTTTAGGTTGATTTCCGCGCGGCGGCAATCAATGCGTCGAGAGATTCGTGTGCCGCGCGGAATTGCAGCTGGCGAATTCTTTCGTGAATGTCCGTATAGAGTGGTTCGAGCTCGGTATTGCTGAGCAGCACACCCAGTTGCTCGGCAACGCTCAAGGCCTGCATGCGTTGCGAGGCGAGCAGGGGCTGTAGCTGCTCCAGCTTGGCCGACAGCGCCGCTCTCTGTTTTTCGTCAAGCTGCCGCAAGCGCGGTACTGTGTGGATTGCCGTCGGTACTGTCGCCAGCGCGGTACGCAAGTGCGCAGCGAGCGCCTCCACTTCGCTGCGCAGCTGCGCCAGTTTTGCCGTCGGCCATGGCGCCTCGGCGTCGTGCAGCTCGGGCTCGATATCGGCGCACAGCGCGGCCAGATTGCGCAGACCCAGATTGCCGGTCTCCCCCTTGAGCTGGTGCACGCTATGCGCAACCACGGAGCGCTCGTTGCCGGCAAGCGTGTCGGCAATGTCGGCACAGCCGATGGCAAAGGCCTGCAGCAGACGGGTGTAGAGCGCCTGGTTGCCCGCCATGCGATGTAGTGCGGCGGCGGTGTCGATGTCCGGATGGTTGACGATCGCCGCCGGTAGCAAGGCCTGAGCAGGTTCGCGCTGCGGCGTTGCCGCGGGTGCTTCGGCATGTGGCCGCACCCAGAGACACAAGGTCTGGATCAGCTTTTCCGGATCGATGGGTTTGGCCAGAAAGTCGTCCATACCGGCGTCGATGCAGGCCTTGCGATCCCGTTCCATCACCGCTGCCGTCATCGCCAGAATCGGCAGCTCGGCGCCGCCGGGTAGCGCGCGGATGAGGCGGGTGGCCTCAAGTCCATCCATCTTCGGCATCTGCAGGTCCATCAGAATGGCGTCGAATTGCTCCCGACCGGCCAGATCCAGCGCTTCCTCGCCGTCGTTGGCGATGATGACCTGCACGCCGGCCCCCTCCAGAAAGGCCAGCGCGACCTGCTGATTGAGCGTGTTGTCTTCGGCCAGCAGGATACGGACCCCTTGCAGGGCGCTCGCCGCAGTCTGGTAATGCACCAGCGGGTCGGGCTTTTCCTGTGCCGTCGGGGCGACGATCCCCGGCACCTGCTCCAGCTCCATCAGCGTGTTGAAGAGATTGGAGGGCATTACCGGTTTGCTGAGAACCGCAGTGATCTGCAGGCCGCTGATACGACGCAGCAGCTCCTCGCGCGAATAGGCGCTGACCATCATGATCACCGGCATATTGCTGAGTCGGCCGTCGCGGACGCGACCTTCGATCATGGAGACGACGGCGAGACCATCCATTTCAGGCATCTTCCAATCCAGCAAGAGCAGATCGAAGGGCGCGCCCTGCCGTTCAGCGGCTTCGAGCAGGACGAGTGCGGCCTCGCCGGAGTTGGCGATGCGCGCTGGCACGCCCCAGCTGTTGAGCTGGAGCTTGAGCACCAGCGCTGCGGTTTCCTGGTCGTCGACCACGAGGGCGCTGCGGATGCCGATGCGTTGCAGCGACTGCTGCCGGATCGGCAAACCGCCGCTGGGGGCGAAATCGAGCGTAAAGCTGAAAACCGAACCTTCGTCGAGCCGACTGCTCACCGTCAGTTCGCCGCGCATGAGTTCGACCAGCGTCTTGCTGATGCTGAGGCCGAGCCCGGTGCCGCCGAAGCGGCGTGTGATCGAGCTGTCGGCCTGGCTGAACGGGGCGAACAGACGTTCGATCTGATCCTCGCTCATGCCGATGCCGGTATCGCCAACGCTGAAGCGGATGCGGCAGGCCCGCTCGTCCTGCGCAATGCACTCGACTTTCAGCGTGACGCTGCCCTTTTCGGTGAACTTGATTGCATTACCGAGGAGGTTGGAGAGCACCTGGCTTATGCGCAACGGGTCGCCGAGCAAGGGGCCGGGCAGGTCGGCAGGCGCGTCGAAGACCAGCTCCAGTCCCTTCTGCTCAGCCTGGGCGCTGAACAGCGCGAGCGTGTTGGAGAGTGTGGTTTCGAGCGACATCTCGCGTTCTTCGAGCTCCATGCGCCCGGCCTCGATCTTGGAGTAGTCGAGGATGTCGTTGAGGATGGCCAGCAGTGCCTTGGACGCCGAGAATGCCTTGCTCAGATAGTCGCGCTGCTGCGGCTGGAGTTCGCCCTGCAACACCAGTTGCGTCATGCCGAGAATGGCGTTCATCGGCGTACGAATTTCGTGGCTCATGTTGGCGAGGAACTCGCTCTTGGTTCGCGCCGCTTGCTCGGCCAGTTCGCGGGCCGCCTCGATCTCGGCTTCGTGACGCTTCTGCTCGGTCAGGTCGATGGCGAGACCAACGAAGCCGAGCAGATTGCGTTCCTCGTCGAAGAGGCCGGTAATGGTGAGCTGGACCGGAATTCGCCGCCCGTTCTTGGCCACGTAAGTCCATTCACGCGCATCGACCTCGCCGTTCTTGGCCTTGGCCACGAAGGTTTCGAAGCCGGGTTCGATGCGCACGCCGAGTTCCTGGCTGAGCGCCTCGGCGCGCGCGAATACTTCGCCCTGGTCGTGGAAGATGGAGGGCGAATAGCGATTGACCAGTTCCGCGGCGCTGTAGCCGAGCAATCGTTCGGCGCTCGGGTTGAACAGCTTGATGATGCCGCCGCGCGTGCAGGAGATGATGGCGACGCCGGCATTGTCGAGAATCGCCTGCTGCAGCGCGTTGATGTCGCGCAGCGCCGTTTCGCGCTCACGGCGTTCAGTCAGGTCGCGCGTGATCTTGGAATAGCCGATGAGTTGGCCGGCTTCGTCGTACAGCGGCGTGATGGTGACGTGCGCCCAGAAGCGGCTGCCGTCCTTACGCAGCCGCCAGCCTTCATCGCGCTCTGAGCCGTGCTCGCGCGCGTAGGCGAGCTTGGCCTCAAAGTAGTCCGCGTCGCCGGTGTCGGAGGGATAGAACACGGAGAAGTGCTTGCCGATGATGTCCTCGGTGGCATAGCCCTTGATGCGTTCCGCGCCCTTGTTCCAGGCGACGATCTGGCCCTGCGGATCGAGCTGGATGATCGCGTAGTCATGCACGCCATCCACCAATGCGCGATAGCGCTCGTTGCTGCGATGCATGGCCTCGGCCTGGACCAGGGCGAGACTGCGCTTGTTCGACAGCTGCATGCTGGCGATCAGGATCGAGAGAATGACGCCGAGGCCGGCGATGGTCCCGCCGATTACCCACGGTGAATCGAGATTCAGGCTGGCGATGAAATGAGGTGTGGCCTGCACGTCGACGGTCCATTCGCGACCGCCGATGTCGAGCGTGACGCTCTTTTGCAGATGCGGATGGTTGGCGTCCTCATCAAATCCTGGGGAGGTGAAGAAGGCCCGGCCGCCGCGCGGGGCCGAATAGTCGTGGATTTGTAGGGTGATGCGTCCCTCGCGATAATCGAAGCCGTTCATGACCTCATCCATAGCCACTGCGGCATAGGACCAGCCAAAGGTGGCGGCCTCGCGCTGGGCTTCCGTCTGAGTTGGCATGCCGTTGCGGTAGATCGGTAGCAGCATCAGAAAGCCATTGTGTCGCTGCCCGCCGGTCTGTACCAGGTCGATCGGCGAGGTGATGGCAATGCTCGCCGTCTGCATTGAACGCAATGCAGCGTCGCGGCGATTCGGTTCGGAAGCGATGTCGAGTCCGATCGCCTGAAGATTGCGCGCTGCCGGCTCGACGTACTGGATAACGAAACGCTCGCCGTTATTCGGGCCGAGTTGCATGATCAGAAAGTCGGGCCAGCCGTCCTGGCGCGCCTCGCTGATGAAGCGATCGACGCCCGACGCCGGCACGCGGCGCACGAAGCCGAAGCCGCGCGCACCCGGAAACTCGCGGTCGAGTTCACGCGAGCTCATGTAACGGCTGAAGATCTGGCGGTTGATCTTCTCGTCGCCGGCCCCGATGATGGCCCCGCGCGCGCCGCGCAGGCCGTACTCGTAATTGCCCATGCGCTGCCGGATCTGGCTCGCCGCGCGCAGGGCCAGCGTATCGAAGGTCGCCGCGGCGCGTGCCTCGTTGTTCAACTGCGTGCGAACGCCAGCCAGGAGCGCGATGCCGAAACCGAGAAACAGTCCGAGCAAAGGGGCGTAGCGGTAAAGACGGTTCATGTTTGCTCCGGGCAATCAACGAGGTACACGTCCTGCAGGCCGACATTCGGAAATATAGCGTTCTATCGGCACATTCGCCATGTTTTGATTGAAGTGGTGCCGATTCATTCAGTTTCATGACAAGCGATTAATTGCCGCAGGTACGCCTGCGCAAATCCGGCAGTCCCGATAAAATCGGGGTTTGCTGCATTCCGGCGCGGTCGTGTCGGGAGCCCATCAGAACCGGAACACCCATGGCAACAGAACATCTCCTGCTCGGCGGACAGGCCGGCAATCTCGAGGTCCTCGTCGATCTTCCCGACGGTACCCCTACCGGTATCGCGGTTATTGGTCATCCGCATCCACTCAAGGGCGGTACCGCCGATCACAAGGTCGTCAGCACACTGGCGCGCACCTTCCGTGATCTCGGTTGCGTCGCGTTGCGGCCGAGCTTCCGCGGCGTCGGCGGCAGTCAGGGCGAACATGACCACGGCAACGGCGAGACCAACGACCTGATTTCGGTCTACGCCTACGCCTATCACACCTACGGCAATCTGCCCCTGTACCTGGCCGGCTTCTCCTTCGGCGCCTTCGTTGCAACCAAGGTGGCCGCGGCGCTGGCCGGTGGCGATACCCCGGCGCGGCGCCTGTTCCTGGTCGGCAGCGTGGCCGGCTATCTGGAAGGCACGTCCAGCTATTACGGCGAGAAGGTGCCGGCCGACACCGTCATCATTCACGGCGAGCTTGACGACACCGTGCCGCTCAAGAACGTGCTCGACTGGGCCGCGCCCATGGACCTGCCGGTGACGGTGGTGCCGGGCGCCGGCCATTTCTTCGACCGCAAGCTGCACATCGTCCGCAACATCATCACGCAGGCGTGGAAGCCCTGAGCTCCCCCCTTCAGGTAGACGGCCTGCGCAAAAGCTTCGGCGAGACCGAAGTGGTGGCGGGCGTCTCCTTCGAGTTGCGCCGCGGCGAGTGCTTCGGCCTGCTCGGCCCCAATGGCGCCGGCAAGACCACCACACTGCGTTGTTGCCTCGGGCTGACCGGCGCCGGCAGTTTGCGGGCGGGTGGTTACAAACGCATGACGCGTTGGGGGCGCGAGTTTATCACTTGCGATAGCGGAAGCAGCGGCGAGTTA
>DATMTO010000304.1:0-3238 GCA_035564055.1 Rhodocyclaceae bacterium
CTATGTCGACGGCGGGGTTTCACAGCAGGCGTTTCTGGGCTTTGACCTTGAGCAGCTCGGGGAGATCGTTCAGTCGGTGAAGCGCAAGCGTCCGCATGCGCGGATGCCGGCCATGCGCATCTGGGTGATTGTGAATGGTCCCCTGGACGATATGGGGGAGATGGTGACCACGGGCTGGGGGTCTGTAGCCAAGCGCAGCATTGATGTGCTGATGCACTATTCGATGCGCGTGACCTTGCGCCATCTGCAGTTCGGCGCGGCCTTGCTGGCTGCGCAGGGCGAAATTCCGGTGGAGTTCCGTTATGTGTCGGTTCCCAACGAGTTTCCGCGCCGTGAGCCGAGCGATGTCCTGTTTGATGCTGACTACATGGCCAAGCTGAATGCGCTCGGCCGTCAAATTTCAGCCAACCCGTCGATTTGGCGCTCCACTGTGGGTGCGGTTGAGCGCCTGGATGCGCAAATCGGGACTGCGCATGAGTAGCAGCGGCCGCCAGGGCAGGTAAGCCGCTTCACGCAAAGAATTGTGGCGCGAAGAAAAGACGGCAAGGCTTGGCCTTGCCGTTTTTATTTCAGCTGCGCCAGAGCGTGCGCAGGGCGTCGCCGGCAAGCACCAGAATCAGGGACAGGCCGGCGCCTTGAACCAGCATCAGTTGCGCATCGCTATTGGCGGCATCCGCAAGTGTGCTGGTGGCGATAGCAATCAGGACAATGAGGGCGGCGTTCTGTAGCAGCTTATACATCGCTGGCCTCGGCGTGCAGGAAGTGACGGGCGTAACGCTTGCTGATGCGGGTCATTGGCAGCAGCAGGAACAGGTCGGCGGTGTTGAAGTCCGGATCCCAGGCCGGTTCGCCGCAGACATAGGCGCCGGCGCGCAGGTAGCCCTTCACCAGTGGCGGGATCTCGGCCTTGACGCCCGTGACCAGATGCTCGAAAGGCAGGGGATTGCGGGGGAAGACGCGGTATTCCGGCGGCGCGATGTAGTCGTCGATCAACTGCACGAACAGGTTGGCGGCATTGTGACCGCCGTCGGCCATGCCGATGCTGGCGCAACCGATCAGATATTCATGGCCGCTTTGCAGCATGTATTCGGCCAGCTTGGCCCAGAGCAGGCTGATGATGGTGCCGTTGCGATAGTCAGGGTCGATGCAGGAGCGGCCGATTTCGACGGTCTTGCTGCGGATGTTGTGCAGACGGATCAGATCGAACTCGTTCTCTGAATAGTAGTTACCGACGCGTACGGCGGCATCCGGACGCAGGATGCGATACGTACCGACAATCTTGTCGGCGGCCTCGTCGCGCACGATCAGGTGTTCGCAGTATGGATCGTAGATGTCGCTGTCAACGCCGGCTACGCGCGGGTTCAAGCGTGCGCCCATTTCCTCGACGAAGACGCGATAGCGTAGGCGCTGTGCTTCGAGGATGTCGCTGGCGGTGCACGCCAGCCGGACGGTGTATTGGGGCTTCTCGGCGATTCGTGCCTTGGGTGCGGCGATCAGGCTTTCATCCTGGATATGCAGCATGTGCCTCTCCTTGTAGGTGACTTCATGCTGCGTATTCTGGATAAGCGCTGTTACTCGCCCGTGAATGGACGGTTACACGGTTGTGACAGCGCGAGCGGGCTTGCGACGTTCGATGAAGAGGTAGTTGCCCGGCGCCTTCTTGGCTTGCTTCTTGGCTTCGGCCATCGAGGCAGCAATCTCGTTATGCGAGGTGTACTGATTCGGTTCGACCACAATGCTGCCGATCGATAGCGTGGGCAATGCGTGAAAGGTCGGGTTGCCGCGCCGGTCTTCGCCACTGAGTCCGCCGCGCCGCAGATCTTCCTCGTTGATATGGCGCAGGGTTTCCTCGGAAAAGCGCTCAAGCACTCTGGCGCAGCGTTCTTGCCAGTCCGCGCTTTGCATCAGCAGGACGAAGTCATCGCCTCCGATGTGGCCGACGAAGTCGATGCGTTCGTCGCAGACCTCGGTCAGGATGTTGCCCAGCAGCTGGATGATCTCGTCGCCACGACGATAGCCGTAGGCGTCGTTGTAGGGCTTGAAGTGGTCGATATCCACGTAGCAGGCGACGAAGGGCGCGTTGTTCTCGATCAGCCGGTCCATGTGCTCATTTAGCGGCACATTGCCCGGCAGCTGCGTCAGCGGATTGGCGTAGCGCGCCGAGCGCATCTGCATTTCGCTGATCTGGACCATGACGTCCTGCGTATCCGCAACGCCGGCATAGCGGCCTTGCACGGTCAGGATGAGGCCGTCGTAGAGCTGGTGACGCTGGGCCGAACCGAGCTTGGCGCTGACTTCGTTGATGGCAGTATCGCAATCAACGACCAGCGGCCGGCTATCCATGAACAGGGAGCAGGGGCGCTTGCCGTACAGCTCGCGTTGATAGAGGCGGGCGAAACGCTCGATCAGGGTGTGACGATTGATCATGCCGACCGGGCGGCCAGCTTCGACCACCGGCAAGGCGTGCAGCTCGGGTTCGGATTCGAAGCGCGCAAACACGGTGTCGTTGTCGAGATCGGGCGCAACCGGGATGACGCGCTTGAGCAGCGGCGCCACGGTGGCGCACTGGCTGTTGCCGCCGCCTTGCGGAAACACGGTGATGCGGCCGGCATCGAGCAGACGCTGGATGGCAGCGCTCGGCTCGGGGGCCGGGTGCGCTTGCGGACGGCAGATCAGATAGCCCTGGCCGCAGCGGATGCCGAGATCGCGGATGGTGGCGAATTCCGATTCTTCCTCAATGCCCTCGGCAATCAGCGTGGCATGGCAAGCCTCGGCGATTTCCACCATGGCGCGCACCAGGCGGAACTTGAGCACGTCGTTGGCGATGCCGGAAATGAAGTGGCGGTCGATCTTGACGAATTCGGGGCGGATTTCCGACCACATGCGCAGGTTGGAAAAGCCCTCGCCGAGATCGTCAATGGCGAAGCTGTAGCCGAGGCGCCGGTAGTTGGCGAGCACCTCGCGGAAGATGGAGAAATCGGTGACCTTCTGGTTCTCGGTGATCTCGATGACGATCTGGTCCGGCCGCAAGCCCTGCGCTGCCATGGATTGCAGCATGTCATCGTGCATCAGTACCGGATCGCCGAGCATGCTGGCGGAGAGGTTGATGAACAGCTTGCAGTCGGGAATCTGCTGCAGTGCGCGCAGACGGCCGAACTCGCGGATCGCCGCGGCGCGGCAGGCATGTTCGAGTTCGCGCCGCAGATTGCAGTGGCGCGCCGCCTCGAACAGCGCCGCC
>DATMTO010000305.1:0-3750 GCA_035564055.1 Rhodocyclaceae bacterium
ACGGACCGACGAACTGGTCGCGCGCGGTCATGCCGCCGACGGTACGGTCGCCGATGGTGATCAGGAAGCTCTTGGAGGCGACGCTGGGCATGGCCAGCACGCGCTTGGCGGCTTCGTCCAGCGTGACGCCGGACAGGTCGAAAGCCGGAATCTCACGCGTGACACGCTTGGCATCGCGGTGCATGCGCGGCGGTTTGCCGAGCAGCACTTCCATCGGCATGGCGACGGCATCGTTGTTGAAGTGTTCGTCGTGCACGACCAGCTGGCCGTCGTCAGTGGCGGTGCCGAGCACGGCGAAGGGGCAGCGCTCGCGTTCGCAGATCTTCTGGAACATGTCCAGGTTCTCGGGCGCGATCGCGAGGACGTAACGTTCCTGCGACTCGTTGCACCAGATTTCCTTGGGCGACATGCCGGATTCTTCGATCGGCACGGAGCGCAACTGGAACAGCGCGCCGCAACCGGCGTCATTGACCAGCTCGGGCATGGCGTTGGAGATACCGCCGGCGCCGACGTCGTGGATGGCCAGGATGGGATTGTCTTCGCCCAGCTGCCAGCAGCGGTCGATGACTTCTTGCGCACGCCGTTCCATTTCCGGATTGCCGCGCTGCACGGAAGCAAAGTCGAGGTCGGCGGTATTGGTGCCGGTCGTCATCGACGAGGCGGCGCCGCCGCCGAGGCCGATCAGCATGCCCGGGCCGCCGAGCTGGATCAGCAGTGCGCCTTTGCCAAAGCGAATCTTGTGCGAGTGTTCGGCGCTGATATTGCCGAGACCGCCGGCGATCATGATGGGCTTGTGATAGCCGCGCATCTCACCGTCGAAGGTCTGTTCCAGCGTGCGGAAGTAGCCGGTCAGATTGGGACGGCCGAATTCATTGTTGAAGGCGGCCGCGCCGAGCGGGCCTTCGATCATGATGTCGAGCGCCGAGGCAATGCGCTCCGGCTTGCCGTACTGCGACTCCCACGGCTGCTGGAAATCGGGAATGTTCAGGTCGGAGACCGAGAAACCGCATAGGCCGGCCTTGGGCTTGGAGCCGCGACCGGTCGAGCCTTCGTCGCGGATCTCGCCGCCGCTGCCGGTGGAGGCGCCGGGGAACGGCGAAATCGCGGTCGGGTGATTGTGCGTCTCGACCTTGGTCAGGAAGTGCGTCAGCTCTTCCTTGTAGGCGTAGCTGCCATCGGCGCGCGGCAGGAAGCGCTGATTCTGTGCGCCTTCCATGATCGAGGAGTTGTCCGAGTAGGCAACGATGGTGCCTTGCGGGTGCGCCTTGTGCGTCTCGCGCACCATGCCGAACAGCGACAGCGGCTGGTCTTCGCCATCCACAGTCCAGCTCGCGTTGAAAATCTTGTGACGGCAGTGCTCGGAGTTGGCCTGCGCGAACATCATCAGCTCGACGTCGTTCGGGTTGCGCTTCAACTTGACGAAGTTCTCGACCAGATAGTCGATCTCGTCCGGCGACAGGGCCAGGCCCAGCTCGACGTTGGCCTTGAGCAAGGCTTCCTTGCCCTGCCCCAGCACATCCACCGCCAGCAGCGGTTGCGGCGGAACATGACGGAACAGATCGTTGGCGGCGTCCAGGCTGTCGAGCACCGATTCGGTCATGCGGTCATGCAGCTTGGGCAGCAGTACGGCGGCATCGAACTGGCCAGTCACATGGTAGGCAATGCCGCGTTCGATGCGCCGGATCGCCTTGAAGCCGCACTGACGGGCAATGTCGGTGGCCTTGGACGCCCACGGCGAGATCGTGCCCAAGCGCGGCGTGACCAAGGCCAAGGTGCCGGTCGGCTCGGCCGGCAGCTCGCCGGCGATCCCCAGCAGATCCTTGAGCCGGCTCAGCTCCGCGGCGGACAGTGCGCCGTCCAGCTCGACGAAATACCAGTGCTCGGCCGCGAGGGCGGTGACACCAGCGGATTTGACGGTTTCGGAGAGACGGGCAAGACGGGTTGCGGAATAGGCAGCAAGGCCGCGCAGCTTGAGGATGTCGGAAGTGTCGGACATGAGGGTCGTCGAGGGGAGTTAAAGCCTGTTGTGGCGTGAGTCGCAGGCAAATCGTGGCAGACCGCAATTATACTCTGCCTGTCTTCTTCCCCAAAGCCTCAAACAGGCCGCAGAACCCTCATGTCCGCCATCCCGTCCGCGCATTCAATCGACGTCAGTACCACTGATTTCAAAGAGAAAGTTTTCGATGCTTCCATGACCGTACCGGTGGTCGTGGACTTCTGGGCCGAATGGTGCGGCCCCTGCAAGGTGCTCAAGCCGGTTCTGGAAAAACTGGCTGACGAATACCGTGGCCGTTTCATTCTCGCCAAGGTCGATTCCGACGCCAATCCCGAGCTGGCCGGCCATTTCGGCATTCGCAGCATTCCCACCGTGGTCGCGCTGGTCGGCGGCCAGATCGTGGACGGGTTCACCGGTGCCAAGACCGAAGCGCAAATCCGCGAATTTCTCGATCGTTTTGTCGCTCCCGCGACCGAAGAAAGCACCGCTGACACAGCCGAATTGCTGACTCAGGCGCGCAGCGCCCATGCCGAAGGCCAGCGCGATGCCGCCCTGCAGCTGCTTTCCGCCGTATTGGCAAGCGATCCGGACAATATCGAGGCTGAACTGCTGATGATAGAAATCGGTATCGACGCCGGCGCGCTTGATCGCGCCGAGGCAATGCTTGCCGGGCTTTGCGGGCGGGCGCCGGACGAACGCATCGAAGCACTCAAGGCCCGCATCGCTCTAGCCCGCCGCGCACTGCCTGCAGATGCGCTGCAGTTGCTCAAGGAGCGCGGCGCCGCCAACCCCGACGATCATGCCTTGCGCCTGGAGCTTGCCGATGCACTGGCGGCCGCACACGACTGGCGTGGCGCCCTGGAGCAGCTGCTCGACAGCGTGAAACGCGACAAGGGATGGAACGAAGGCGCCGCACGCAAGGCCATGATCGACCTTTTCAACCTGCTTGCGAGCGACGAAGCCCAGCAGCCGCTGGTACGCGAATTTCGCAGCAAGCTGGCCGCGACGCTGAACTGAAGCCGCGCAGCGGAAAACGAAAACCGGTACATGTATTCACTGGACGCGCCTACCGTCGGACTGATCTACGCCTTGCTCAGCATCGGGCTGGCGGCCTTCGTCGCCATCGCCTCACGCCAGGCCGAAGGGCAGCGCGGTTTCGCCGAATGGACACTGGCCAGCGTCAGTCTCGCCGCGGCCTTTCCCATCAACTTCCTGCAGACCGAGCTGCCGCTCGGCTTCGCCATCGGCGTCTCAAACTTTCTCTTCATGCTTGGCTGGTGCTTTCACTACTGCGCCATCCGTACCTTCTTTGGCCATCGGCATGCGCGGGGTATGTACTGGAAATGGCCGTGGCTCGTGGCGCTATTCCATGGCGTCCTGATGACGTGGCTGGCCGTCGGCATGGAAAGCGTCGCCGCCCGTCTGTTTGTGTTCAATGGCGCCGGCATGCTGACCATGGCGCTTGCGGCACTCGCCGTCAGAACGCCTGCCCACGGCGCCTTGCGCACAGCCGCCCGGCTCACACGCAGCATCTTCGCGCTCACGGCAATGCTGTACGCCTGCCGCGTGCTCTGGTTTGCCTTCATGGGCACGCCCAGCGCGGTCACAGCTGCCATCAGTATCCAGATCTACGTCGGTCTGGCGCTGTCGCTGCTGCAGATCGGCGCCACCTTCAGTTTTCTGCTGATGCAGAACTTCCGCCTCAACGACGAATTGCGCGCCCAGGCCGATCTGGACGTGCTCACCGGGCTGTT
>DATMTO010000306.1:0-15411 GCA_035564055.1 Rhodocyclaceae bacterium
GATTCCGAACCCCAAGCTCACCGGCAACGGCCGCTACAGCTATCTGGCCGGCTGGGGCAGCGTCATCAAGAAGGGCGGCACCGAAGCGCAGGCGCGTGACTACGTGACCAAGCTGTTCAAGAACGTGCCGGTGCTCGACAGCGGCGGCCGCGCCGCCAGCGTGACCTTCACCCAGCGCAATATCGGCGACGTGCTCGTCACCTTCGAGAACGAAGTCAAGCTGCTCACCCTCGAGCACGGCACCGACAAGTTCGACGTGGTCTATCCGAGCATCACCATCCTCGCCGAGCCGCCCATTGCTGTGGTCGACAAGGTTGTGGACAAGCGCGGCACGCGCAAGATCGCCACCGAATACCTGAACTATCTGTATTCGGAAGAAGGCCAGTCGGTCGGCGCCAAGAACTACTTCCGCGTCCGCAACGAGACCATCGCCAAGCGCTACGCCATCATGTATCCGAAGATCGCCACCTTCACGCTGGACGAGGTGTTCGGCAGCTGGGCCAAGGCGCAGAAGACGCACTTCTCGGACGGCGGCATCTTCGATCAGATCTATACGACGGGTAAGTAAACCCAACCCCGCCCGCCCCTTTGGCGCGGACCTCCCTGCGCCTTTAGGCGCAGGTTCGCGGCCTCTCCTGCTGGAGAGGCCGATACTGATTCTCCGATCTGCTTCTCCTTTGTGGAGCGGCAGTGAAAACTGGCAACACACGAAAACACAAACAATGAGCACCGCCTCCTTCCGCAAGCACAACGTGCTGCCGGGCTTCAACCTCTCGCTGGGATACACCGTGCTGTATCTCTGCCTGGTGGTCTTGATCCCGCTGTCCGCGGCTTTCCTCAAGACCCACAGCATGGGCTGGGACGCCTTCTGGGCGACCGTCACCACGCCGCGCGTGATCGCGTCGTACAAACTTTCCTTCGGCACCTCGCTGCTCGCCGGCGCGATCAATGCCGTGTTCGGCCTGCTCGTCGCGTGGGTGCTGGTGCGCTACGACTTCTGGGGCCGCCGTTTCATCGACGCGCTCGTCGATCTGCCCTTTGCGCTGCCGACCGCCGTGGCCGGCATTGCGCTGACCTCGCTCTACGCCGGCAACGGCTGGATCGGTCAGTTCTTCGAACCCTACGGCATCAGGATCGCTTTCACGCCGCTGGGCATCCTGGTGGCGCTGACCTTCATCGGCCTGCCCTTCGTCGTGCGCACCGTTCAGCCCGTGCTCGAGGACCTCGAAACCGAGCTCGAAGAAGCCGCCGCCAGCCTCGGCGCCGACCGTCTGCAAACCTTCCTGCGCGTGATCCTGCCGGCCATCGGCCCCGCCCTGATCACCGGCTTTGCGCTGGCCTTTGCGCGCGCCGTCGGCGAATACGGCTCGGTCATCTTCATCGCCGGCAACGTGCCCATGGTCTCGGAGATCACGCCGCTGCTCATCATCACCAAGCTTGAACAGTACGACTACGTCGGCGCTACCGCCATCGCCGTGTCCATGCTGGTCGTTTCCTTCGCCCTGCTGCTGATCATCAATCTGCTGCAAGGCTGGACCAAGAAGCGCAAGGAAAAATAAGATGTCGGGCGCCACTTCCACTCTGACCCATTCCGCGCCGGGCGCGCGGGCCCCGTCGGCGACGACCGAGCCCTTCATCGTCCGCGCCATCCTGATCGGCATCGCGCTGCTCTTCCTCGGCCTGTTCCTGTTCGTGCCGCTGATCTCGGTCTTCTACGAGGCGCTCAAGAAAGGCTTCGACGTTTACTGGGCGGCACTGGTCGAACCGGATGCCGTGTCCGCGATCAAGCTCACGCTGATCACCGCCGCCATCGCCGTGCCGCTCAATCTGGTCTTCGGTGTCTCTGCCGCCTGGGCCATCGCCAAGTTCCAGTTCCGCGGCAAGCAGTTCCTGATCACGCTGATCGACCTGCCGTTCTCGGTGTCGCCGGTCATCGCCGGCCTCATCTACGTGCTCATCTTCGGTGCTCAGGGTTGGTTCGGCACCTACCTGCAGGACAACGACATCAAGATCATATTCGCCGTACCCGGCATCGTGCTGGCGACAGTCTTCGTCACCTTCCCCTTCGTCGCGCGCGAGCTGATCCCGCTGATGGAAGCGCAGGGCAGTGAGGAGGAAGAGGCCGCCCGCGTGCTCGGCGCCAATGGTTTCCAGATTTTCTGGAACGTGACGCTGCCCAACATCAAGTGGGGCCTGCTCTACGGCGTGATCCTCTGCAACGCCCGCGCCATGGGCGAATTCGGCGCCGTCTCGGTAGTGTCGGGTCATATTCGCGGCCTCACCAACACGCTGCCGCTGCACGTCGAGATTGTCTACAACGAGTACAACTTCACCGCCGCCTTCGCCACCGCCTCGCTGCTGGCGCTGCTGGCACTCGTGACGCTGGCGCTCAAGAGCATCGTCGAGTGGCGCAGCGCGCACGCCGTCGACCCTGAAGCCGCCCCGGAAAACGTACAGAAATAAATTGACGCTTCTTCACTGAAGCCAGAATGGAAGAAACATCATGAGCATCTCGGTCAAAAACATCGGCAAGAAATTCGGCGCCTTCACCGCCCTCGACAACATCTCGCTCGACTTCCCGCAAGGCGAGCTCGTGGCGCTGCTCGGCCCCTCGGGCTGCGGCAAGACCACGCTGCTGCGCGTGATTGCCGGTCTCGAGCATCCCGACCAGGGCACGGTTCTGTTCGACGGCGAGGACGCCTCGCGCCGCGACGTGCGCCAGCGCCAGGTTGGCTTCGTGTTCCAGCACTATGCCTTGTTCCGCCACATGACCGTGTTCGAGAACGTTGCTTTCGGCCTGCGCGTGAAAAAGCGCGCCGAACGGCCGAGCAATGCCGAGATCGCGCGCAAGGTGCACGAGCTGTTGAATCTGGTGCAACTCGACTGGCTTGCCGATCGCTATCCCTCGCAACTGTCCGGCGGCCAACGCCAGCGCATCGCCCTGGCGCGCGCACTGGCGGTCGAGCCTAAAGTTCTCCTCCTCGACGAACCCTTCGGCGCCCTCGACGCCAAGGTGCGCAAGGAGCTGCGCCGCTGGCTGCGCCGCCTGCACGACGAGCTGCACATCACCTCCATCTTCGTGACGCACGATCAGGAAGAGGCGCTTGAAGTCGCCGACCGTGTCGTGCTCATGAACAAGGGCCACATCGAACAGATCGGCACGCCCAACGAGGTGTACACCAAGCCGGCCACGCAATTCGTCTACGGCTTCCTCGGCTCGGCCAATATCTTCCACGGTCGCATCCACGACGGCGGACTCGCCGTCGGCGAACACACCCTGCCGCTCGACGAATGCACGCTCAAGGCCGAAGTCGGCGAGGACGGCGCCGCCGTCGCCTATGCGCGCCCGCACGACCTTGAAATCATCCGCCCCGCCGGTCACGCCGAAGAGGGCATTCCCAGCAAGGTGCTGCGCGTGCTTACCATCGGCACGCTGATTCGTGTCGAGCTTGAGAACCCCGCCAATCCGGCCACGCCGATCGAGGCAGAGCTCACGCGCGAGCAGTACGAGGAGCTGAATCTCCAGGAAGGCGAAGAAGTGGTGGTGCGTACCAAGAACGTCCGCCTCTTCCCCAAGATCGACTATCTGACCAACCGGGTTTCCGTATGAACTTCCAGCAATTGCGCATCATCCGCGAGGCCGTCCGTCAGGACTTCAACCTGACGGAAGTTGCTAATGCGCTGTTCACTTCGCAGCCCGGCGTCAGCAAGCACATCAAGGATCTCGAGGAGGAAATCGGCGTCGAGCTATTCGTGCGGCGCGGCAAGCGTTTGCTGGGCCTCACGCCGCCGGGCAAGGAACTGGTGCCGGTGGTCGAGCGTATCCTGCGCGACACGCAAAACCTCAAGAACATCGCCGACCAGTACGCCAGCCGCGAGCAGGGCAACCTGACCATCGCCACCACGCATACGCAGGCGCGCTACGCGCTGCCCGAGGTGATCAAGCAGTTCAAGGAACGCTATCCCAAGGTGCATCTCACGCTGCATCAGGGCGGCCCGACCGAAATCGCCGAAATGCTGATCCAGGGCACCGCCGACATCGGCATCGCTACCGAAGGCCTGCACGTGGTGCCGGCGCTGTCCGCGTTTCCGTCGTACACCTGGCATCACGGCATCATCGTGCCGCACGACCACCCGCTGACTAAGGTCAAGGACCTGACGCTCGAAGCCGTCGCCGAGTATCCGATCATCTCGTACAACGAGGGCTACACTGGCCGTGCCCAGGTCGACCGCGCCTTCCAGAAGGCCGACCTGCACCCCGACTTCGTCCTCTCCGCCATCGACGCCGACGTGATCAAGACCTATGTCGAAGTTGGTTTGGGCATCGGCGTCATCGCCTCCATGGCCTTCAACCCGGGCAAGGATAGTGGGCTCAAGCTATTGAACGCCGATCATCTGTTCGAAAAGAATACAACCTATCTCGCCGTGCATCGCGGCACCTTCCTGCGCGAGTATGCGCATCAGTTCGTTTTGATGCTGGCGCCCGAGATTGATGAGAGTGCATTGCGAGCGGCGGCAGAGTCTGCTTAACATCGATCAAGCCACAAAAGCCCGGCAATGCCGGACTTTTGTGATTGACTCGGCGGCTAGGGTTTGTCGGTGCTTGAGGGGGCGTGCTCCGCGCGGCGAACCAGCCCGAAAACCTTTGCATTGATCTGCTCCAGCCGTTTCCAGAACTCGATTTCCTCCAGCAGCGGGTTAAGGAAGTTGGTAATGACGCAGTAGTGCGTGTTCTTCTCGCCGCTGTGGTGACGGCCGTGGTGACGCGGCGTCTGCAATAGATAGACACGCTGCAGTAGCCTGACCAGAAAACCGTTTTCGTTGCGATTCTGGTGCGTCCATTTATGGAACTGGTTGGCGTTGGCCACCAGTGCAGCAAACAGCCAGATGTGCCAGCTGAGCTGGTCTAACCACCAGGCCAGCGCAACAACGGCGACTCCCAAGAGCGCGAGATCCCATGAGCTTTGCCACCAGCTCTTTTTCAGGAACTCGCGCGGGCGTGTGTGATGTAGCAGGTTGTCCTCGGCAATCTTGCCTACGATCGGCATGCCGGGACGGGCATAGGCGTCCTCCAGCCAATGCACGAAACCCGAGATCCAGTCCGCAAGCAGAACCGTAACAGTAGCTTGTAGCGTGAGCATGACTTTTACTCCCCCAATGACGCCTTATGGCGTTGGGGGCAGTTTCCGCGGGGGGCATTGAAAAACAATACTTAAGTGTTATCGTATCGAAATACGATACTTAAAGACGTAGGTCTCGCTACGGCATGGAACAAACGGAACAGCTCATCGAAGCATTGAAGCGGGTGCTGAAATCGCGCGGTCTGACCTATGCGGACGTGGCCAAGGCGATTGGGCTGAGTGAGCCGAGCGTGAAGCGCCAGTTCTCGCAGCGGTCTTTCTCTCTGCGCACACTCGATGAAATCTGCCGTCTGGCCGAGATCGACTTCTTTGATCTTGCCAAACTGGCACGAAAATCCATGGATACGCAGGAGACGCTCACTGTCGCTCAAGAGGAAGCGTTGGCGAAGCAGCCCTTGTTGCTCGGCGTATTCAATTTGCTGTATCACGAATGGCAACCCGCCGACATCCTGGTGGCGTATGAGTTGGGGAAAGTCGAATGCACCAGGTTGCTGGTGCGTCTGGATCGGCTGGGCCTGATCGAGTTGTTGCCCAATGATCGCGTCAAGGTACGCGCTCCCCGCCCGCTGCGCATACTTCCCGATGGGCCTATCCGCAATGTGCTTGGTATCGCGGCGACCGACGATTTCATGCGCGTGCCGTTCGCCGAAAACGGCGGTTATATCCGTTTCGAGTTTCGCGAAATTTCGAAGGCCTCGTACGCGTTGCTGCAGCGAAAAATCGACCGGCTCGCAGTTGAATTCAACGAGTCAGCCGAGCTGGACAGCACGCTGCCAAGAACTCAGCGTATTTCGATCGGATTGATGGCAGCAACGCGTCCGTGGAATATCGAAGCGATTACCGGGTTAAGGAAGCGTCGTTAGTCCCACCATTCAGGTGTACTGATTTTTCAATCTAAATACACGTATCTCCCGCCACATCCCCGAGGCGTTTTCCAGCAGTGCTACCGAGTCGCAGCGGCTGCATATCGGCCCATGTGTCTGCATGATGCCGACGAGTTCCCTCTCCGCAATCTCGACGCCTTCCTTGTTGCGCTTGGCCACGGTGAGGTGCGGCGTAATCCGGTCGAACAGCCCGCTGTAGGGCGCGTACTCGGGGAAGCATTGCGCCAAACCTAGGGTCATATCGATGAAGGGTTGCGCCGGCTCGGGCGCCAGCCAGGTGACGGCGGGAAAGCGGGCGATGCGCGAGAGGGTGAAGTCGAAGGGCTGCACGGTGGCGAAGTAGGCGCCTGCGGCTTCGAGTACGGTGTCGTCGATCTGCTCCGGCGGCATGAAGGGCACGAGAATCGAAATGTGCGCGCCCATGCCGCGTTTCGCCGCACCGTCGTAGCGCTGGCGCAGGTCGGCGACGCAGGGTTCGGCTTCCGGCACATTGACGATGAAGGCGGAAAAAGGGGATGAGGCCATGTGCGGATCAGGCTCGGATTTGACCAGCCCATGATCCGCGCGCGGCCTCAGGCGGTCAAGCGGCCGACCATTTTCCGCACCATCGGTGCGACCACGGCCACCGTCGGGAAGGCGACCGGCCAGGTGGTGGCGCAGCTCTTCAGCCACTGCGCAAACAGGCCAGGATGGATGCCTTGGGCGGTGACGAGCACGAAGGCCGAGACGATGGCGACCATGATGCTGGACAGCAGGGCGCTGAAGAGGATGGGGGCAAAGCGGGCGGGAATGCGCATGATGTTCTCCTTGGGTAATGCGGTTAAAGAAGGATGGAGCGAATGATCTCGACGGTTCTGCCACCGAGGTAGAGGCCGAGGCCGAAGACAGCGTGCGTGATCACGCTTTGCAGGCGCGCTGCATTGGGCCGCGGTGTTTTCCATGCAAGGAGGCCGGCGCCCATGCCGGGCTGCATGATCAGGAACGGCGCAGTCACGGTGCAGAGGCCGACGATCAATGCCGGCGCGAAGGTCGGCGCTTGCAGCCAGCCGGTGGAAAGCGCGACCAGCAAGGCCGCGAAGGCAATGCCGATCAGATAATGGGCTGTCCAGCCGATGATCCGCTCGCCCGTTGCGGGCGCCGACTTGCCAATGGCGCAGTGGATGAAGCGGCCGTGGCGCATGTGTGCGATCCAGCGCCCGACCATGCCGTAGTCGGGCGCTGCGATGCCGAGCAGCGGCCGGCGGGCGATGCCCCACAGGTCGGTGACGAGCGTGGCGACAATGCCGACGATGCTGACTTCGATCAATGTATTCATGAGGGTCTCCTGAAGCGGCGGCGGATTGTTTCCGCGAGCCAGTAGTGCTAGCCTAGAACTTCAAGTCAACTTGAAGTCAAGCGTCCGCACGAAAAAATAGGGGAGAAGCTCATGGATATCGCCGCAGTCGCCAAGCAGTCGGGTGTGCCGGCCTCGACCTTGCGTTACTACGAGGAGAAGGGCCTGATCATCTCGGTCGGCCGCAGCGGCCTGCGCCGCGTGTTCCGTCCCGATGTGCTGGAGCGTCTGGCGCTGATCGCGCTGGGCCGCGCAGCCGGCCTGTCGCTGGACGAGATTGCGCGCATGTTCGCGCCCGACGGCAAACCGGACATTGATCGCGATCTGCTGCTGAAGAAGGCCGACGAACTCGACCGCAACATTCGCCAGCTCACGGCCATGCGCGATGGCCTGCGCCATGCGGCAGTGTGCAAGGCGCCGAGCCACATGGAGTGCCCCAAGTTCCTGCGCCTGCTCGGGATCGCTGCGCCCAGTAAGCGAACTCGGGCGAAGCCGCTGCCGAAGGCGCGGGCATCCGCCGCCCGGGGCGGAGCGGGTCGCGCATAAGAACTTTTTAATGCTGTCAGAGTCCCAGCAACACTAGAATCACGACCGGCGCGGGGACGACCCCACGCCTTTGCTTTTGCATCAGGGACGACCCTGCGGAGACATGTCATGCAGTGGTTGCTCCTCATTCTCGCCGGCCTGCTGGAAATCGGCTGGGCCATCGGCCTCAAGTACACCGAAGGCTTCACGCGTTTCTGGCCCAGCGCATTCACCCTGTCCGCCATGCTTGCCAGCGTGGTGCTGTTGGCCCTGGCCATGAAGTCGCTGCCGGTCGGCACTGCCTATGCGGTGTGGATGGGTATCGGCGCCGCCGGCACGGTGATCTGCGGCGTCTTTCTCTTCGGCGAATCGACCAGCCTGCTGCGCCTCGCCAGTGTCGGCCTGATTCTGCTCGGGGTCGCCGGACTCAAGCTGTCATCGTGAATGACCGTACTGTTGACATGGATTTTTCGCGTTGAAATGAAATAAGTGGAGCTTGTTTACTCTGCATTTCTTTCCTATATTTAGTCCGCATGCCAAATGCATAGCTCATTTCGGTTTCGGGGGAAAAGGAAATGTTCAACGACAAGCTTAAGCAGGAACTCCAGCAGCAGGCACGACAACTCGCCGAGCAGCGCGCCATACTGGCGGCGCTCGACCGATCCAGTGCGGTAATCGAGTTTTCGCCGGACGGAACCATCCTTACCGCGAACGCCAATTTCCTCAATACCGTCGGTTACGCGCTGGACGAAATACAAGGCAAGCATCACCGCATCTTCTGCGAGGACGGGTACGCCGATTCACCCGAGTACCGCGAGTTCTGGCACAAGCTCAATCATGGCGAATTCGTCGCCGGGCTGTTCCGCCGCATCCGGCATGACGGCTCAGTCCTGTGGCTGGAAGCTTCCTACAATCCAATCTTCGACGCCGACGGCCGTTTGCTCAAGGTCGTGAAATTCGCCGCCGATGTCACGGACAAGGTGAATATCGGCAAGGAATGCAAGGCGCAGATGGAAGCCATCAACAAGTCAATGGCGGTGATCGAGTTCAACATGGACGGCACCATCATCACTGCCAACGAGAATTTCCTGAGTGCGGTTGGCTACCGCCTTGACGAGATCCAGGGGCGTCACCATCGCATCTTCTGCGAACCGGATTACGCCAACTCCGACGCGTATCAGCTGTTCTGGGCAAGGCTCAATCGCGGCGAGTATGTTTCGGGCGAGTTCAAGCGCGTGAATCATCGGGGCGAGGAGCTGTGGCTTGAGGCCTCGTACAATCCGGTGTTCAACGACCGTGGACAGCCAGTCAAGGTGGTCAAGTTCGCCTCCGACATCACGGCACGCGTGCAGAACGTCAATCGCGATGTCGAAAACGCGAAGGAGGCCTACCGCATCTCCGAATCGACCGAGAGCATCGCCACTCAGAGCGCATCAGTCATTAATGCGGCAATCACGGCCATGCGCGGGATCGCCGACAGCGCGCGCGGCTCGGCCAACATCATTGGCGAGCTGGGTGAGCAGTCGTCGCAGATCAGTAGCATCGTCAAGACCATTCACGAGATTGCCGACCAGACCAATCTGCTTGCGCTGAATGCCGCGATCGAGGCGGCGCGCGCCGGAGAACAGGGCCGCGGCTTCGCTGTTGTTGCCGACGAAGTGCGCAAGCTGGCCGAACGCACCAGCGCCTCGACCAAGGAGATCGCGGCGATGAGCACCAAGATCCGCGAAGGCACCGAGGTCGGTATCTCCAGCGTGACCTCCATGCTGACGCAGGCGGAGCAGGGGGTTGGCCTCGCCAACGACGCGGGCGATGCGATCTCGCGCATGCGTGAGAGCACCAATCAGGTGGTGCGCGTGATTAATCAGTTCTCATCGCTGTCATCGACTGCGCTGCATTGAGTCGAAGCAGCATGAGAAAGGCCCGCATCGGCGGGCCTTTTCTTTTGCGTCCTTTTCAGTGCGCGTGCACGGTGCTGGTATCCCCGCGCCGATTGGCAGCGCGCATATCGCGATCGGCGGCGACCGCCGGCTGCTGCACCAGCTCCACCCCAGCCGCGATGGCGCGCTTGGACTGGCTGGCATTGTCGACGTCGATCAGGCTGCGAATGCCATAGTCGGACAAACGCAGTGCCAGCAGATTGAGCTGCTCGCGCTTGTTCAGCAGCGCATGATCGAGACGCACCACGTCGGGCCGCAGCGAAAGCAGCCAGTGGCTGTCGTTCCAGTCACTGCCGTGGGCGGCCAGGGCAATCTGGTAGCCGCGGCTGCGATAGGCTTCCAGTGCTGCGCGCAAGGCGGAGTTGACGTCCTCCTCGACCAGATTGATTTCCAGCGTGATGTTCTGTGGCGAGAGGCCGCAGGCACGCAATGCATTTTCGAAGACGATGCCGTGTCCGCTCGGCACGATTTCGATATGGCGCATATTGAGCTTCACATAGAGGTGCTGCTGATCTTGATGGAGCAGATAGTTCAGTGCATGCAGCGTGCGCACCAGTCGATCGAGGTGCACGAACTCGGCGTTGTTGCTGGGGATGGCGAACACGGCATCCGGATGCAGGGGTAGGCCGTTGAGTTCGCCCTGTGCATGCAGCAACGCGGTATGGCCGTGCAGCGAGCCGGAGGCGCCAACGTAGATGGGCGCATAGCGCGAGTCCAGCGTGATGCGGGCATAGTGCGCGACGGCGCCGGTCGGCGTGGCATGAAAGGGGTCGTCGAGACGCAGGAACGGCCGCTGGTCGCGGTCGCGGGTATTGAGGTAGCGGACGAGATCGGTCAGTGGCATGCGCTGCTCCTTTCCGCCGACGTGGCGGTTAGTGTTGTTCGTGTACTTGCAAGATACGGCGATCAGTGCGTGGAACGAACGACTTTCTATGAACATGCTTATCAACAATCCGTCGTCTAAGCATATACGCTGACGCTGAATAGAAAAGCGAATTTTCTTGCTGTTTCAATGCAATGCCTTGCATGGAAATTCAGCATGAAAAAACTGTTAGCGAGGCGGCGCGTTTCATCGCCGTCGAGGCCGATTTCACGATGCGATGGCAGCGCCTGATTGCGTGCCTTTGCCGGGGTTGGCCGAAGATGCGGGCAGCGGATGCTGCGCCGCAATGCCGGACATCAACGACTGCTGCCACTGCGTTCTATCTGCGAAAGATATTTTTCGGTGTGAAACGCAGCGGCCATCTTCACAGGGTCGATGGGGCGACCGTTTGCCGAAGCTGACGCCGGGGACTATCAGCGCACGCCGACTAGCGGTACCCTTACGTCCCTGTCCGCAAGCCCCTTTTCTGCATGACCGCCGTCCCTGATTCCGACGCCCTGCCGCTCGACAGGCGCAGCCTCTATACCTATCTCGGCGCCCGCTTTGCCGCGACCCAGGCCTTCCACATCTTTCTGGTGTCGGTCGGCTGGCATCTCTACGAGTTGACCGGCAGCGCCCTCGACCTCGGTCTGATCGGGCTGTTCCAGTTTTTGCCGACCATGGCCATGCTGCTGGTGGTTGGTCATGTCGTCGATCATTACGACCGCATTCGCGTGCTGCGCGTGGTGCAGGCCCTGTCGGCCATCTCGGTGGCGGCGCTCGCCATCACCAGCCACGGCGGTCTGATCAACCGCGAGCTGATTTTTGCCTTCGTCTTCGTTTACTCGATCACGCGCGCCTTCGAAGGGCCAGCGCAACAGGCCATCCTGCCTTCACTGGTGCCGCCGCGCCAGTTGCCGCGCGCGATTGCGGCGGCGAGTTCGATGCAGGAGCTGGGTTCCATCATTGGCCCGGCCGTTGGCGGCCTGCTGTGCATGATCGCGCCGGAGGCCGCCTATGCCGCGGTGGCCGTGCTCTATCTGCTGTCGGTCGGCCTGCTGGCATTGCCGCAGCCGACGCACGCGCCGGCGCGCGGTACGCATCAGGATGCGGCCAAGGACGCACGTGCCATCCTCGGCAATCTGTTCGCCGGTTTCGCCTATGTGCGGAAGAATCCAGTATTGCTCGGCGCCATGACCCTGGACATGGCGGCCACCTTGCTGGGCGGCGTGTGGGCGCTGCTGCCGGTGGTAGCCAAGGACATTCTGCAGGTCGATGCCTGGGGGCTCGGTCTGCTGCGCTCGGCCTCGGCTTTGGGCGCCATGGCGATGGCGGCGACCCTCACGCGCTGGCCGTTGCAGAGCGGTGTCGGCAGGAAGCTGTTTATCTCGGTGGCGATCTACGGCCTGTCGGTGATCGTGTTCGGTTTGTCGCACACGTTCTGGCTGTCTTTCCTGGCGCTGATCGTGCTCGGCGCTTCCGACAATATCAGCGTGGTGGTGCGCGGCTCGCTGGCGCAGCTGGAAACGCCCAATGAGATGCGCGGCCGCGTCGGCGCGGTCAGCTTTACCTTCATCAATATCTCCAGCCAGATCGGGCAGCTCGAAACTGGCATCGCCGCGGCGCTGCTGGGTACGGTACCCGCCATCGTGGTCGGCGGCGTCGGGGCAATTGCCGTGGCCGGAATCTGGATGCGCCTGTTTCCGCCGTTGCTGCAGCGCGATCGCCTGCACCAGCACTAGAGCCCCTCTGGCCGGGCCTTTCCGGAAGGCCTATGCAAATAGGGGATAATTCAGCCCGTGCGCGGCGCCGGCCGCTTCTGTCTGCCGAAGAGAAAACATGAGCTTCATCGAGAAACTGAAAACTGCCTGGAAGCAGAATAATTCGCTGGTCTGCGTCGGCCTCGACCCCGACCTGGCGAGGTTCCCGTCGCCGCTGGAGAAGAAGGCGTCGTCGATCTTCGCCTTCAACAAGGCCATCATCGACGCGACCCATGATCTGGTCTGCGCCTACAAGCCGCAGATCGCCTACTTCGCCTCCGAAGCGGCCGAAGATCAGTTGCAGCAGACGCTGGACTATCTCAAGGCGAGCTATCCGCACATTCCCGTGATCCTTGACTCCAAGCGCGGCGACATCGGCAGCACTGCCGAGCGCTACGCCGCCGAAGCCTTTGTGCGCTACGGTGCCGACGCCGTGACGATCAATCCCTACATGGGTCACGATTCGGCCGAGCCCTTCCTGCGCTATGCCGACAAGGGCGTGATCCTGCTGTGCCGCACCTCCAACAGCGGCGCCGGCGATCTGCAGGACATGCAGGTAGACGGCGCGCCGCTGTTCGAACACGTGGCGCGCATGATCGCCGAGAAGTGGAACGGCAATCGCAACTGCATGCTCGTGGTCGGCGCCACCTGGCCCGAGCAGATGCGCCGTATTCGCGCCATCGTCGGCGACATGCCGTTGCTGGTGCCGGGCGTCGGCGCTCAGGGCGGCGATGTCGAAGCCCTGCTCAAGGCCGGTCAGACGGCCGACGGTACCGGCCTCGTCATCAGCTCCTCGCGCGCGATCCTCTACGCCAGCAGCGGCGCCGACTTTGCCAGCGCCGCCCGCGCCGAGACGCTCAAGCTGCGCGAGCAGATCAACTACTTCCGCGGCGCCGCATAAGGCAGGCGCGCTGCGTTTATTCAGCGCAGGCCGCGTTCGTACCAGCCCTTTGAGCGGTTGACGACCTTCACCACCAGCAGCATGACCGGCACTTCGATCAGCACGCCGACAACAGTGGCAAGTGCGGCGCCGGAGTTGAAGCCGAACAGGCTGATGGCTGCAGCGACGGCCAGCTCGAAGAAGTTGGAGGCGCCGATCAGACAGGATGGTCCGGCCACGCAGTGGGCCACCCCGAGCTTGCGGTTGAGCAGATAGGCCAGACCTGAGTTCAGAAACACCTGGATCAGAATGGGCACGGCGAGCAGGGCAATGACGAGTGGCTGCGCGAGGATGGCCTCGCCCTGGAAGGCAAACAGCAGTACCAGGGTCAGCAGCAATGCGCTGATCGACCAGGGACCGATCTTGTGCACAGTCGCCTGGAAGACGGCCTCGCCCTTCTTCAGCAACGCCTTGCGCCACAGTTGCGCAAGAATGACCGGAATCACGATGTAGAGCACGACCGAGACCAGCAGCGTATCCCACGGTACGCTGATGCTGGACAGTCCGAGCAGCAGCGCGACCAGGGGAGCAAAAGCAATAGCCATGATGCCGTCATTGAGCGCGACCTGCGACAGGGTGAAGTAGGGGTCGCCCTTGGTGAGCTGGCTCCAGACGAAGACCATGGCCGTGCAGGGCGCGGCGGCGAGCAGAATCAGGCCGGCCACATAACTGTCGAGCTGTGCGGCCGGCAGCTGGTCGGCGAAGAGATGGCGGATGAAGAGCCAGGCGAGCAGGGCCATCGAGAAGGGCTTGACCGCCCAGTTGATGAACAGCGTGACGCCGATGCCTTTCCAGTGCTGCCTTACCTGGTGGAGCGAGTTGAAGTCGATCTTCAGCAGCATCGGAATGATCATGACCCAGATCAGCAATCCGACCGGCAGATTGACCTGCGCCACTTCGAGCCGGCCGATGCCCTGGAATACGCCGGGCATGCTCTGCCCGAGCGCAATCCCGATCACGATGCACAACCCCACCCAGACGGTGAGGTAGCGTTCGAACAGATTCATTATTTACAGACCCTGTTCGCGTAGCGCGCCGATCTGGTTGAGCTCCTGCCTGATCGCTTGCGCCTGCAGCTTGGCGTCGGGCAGGCTGGTGAGCAGGGAAATGCGGCGGTTCATCAGGGTGAAGGCATGCGAAAACGCTGCCAGCTTTTCCGCGTCAGTGCCTTCGACTGCGGCTGGATCCTCGATGCCCCAGTGGCCGCTGGTTGGCTTGCCCGGCCATACCGGGCAGACTTCGCCCGCAGCGTTGTCGCAGACGGTGATGATGAAATCGAAGTGCGGTGCGTCGGTACCGCCGAACTCATCCCAGCTCTTGCTGCGCAGGCCTTCGGTGGGTAGGCCCTGCTGTTGCAGATACTTGAGCGCATACGGATTGACCTGGCCGTTGGGGCGGCTGCCGGCACTGTAAGCCTTGAAGCGGCCTTTGCCGGTGTGGTTGAGGATGGTCTCGGCCAGCACGCTGCGTGCCGAATTGCCGGTACACAGAAACAGCACGTTGTAGGTCTTGTCGCTCATTTTTTCTCCCTGAAAGATGAATGCTTAGCAGCAGGAAGAGCTGCCGCTGTTACCACTCGGGCCGCAGCTGGCGGCGGCCTTGGGTTTGATGGAAATCTGCACTGCCACCGGCGCGGCTGGCGCGCAGCAGGCACTGTCCTCGGCGACGGCATCGTTCGCTTCGTTGAAAGTGGGAATGCTGTCCAGCGTGTGATAGCTCTCCCAGGCGATGCCCTGCGGATCGATGGTCCAGTGCTTGTCCGAGCGCGCATAGCAGCAGGCCGCACCCTCCTGGCTTTCGATGGGCAGGTCGGCGGCGGCGAGGCGCTGCTGCATCTCGTGCAACTCCACGGCTTCATCGACCTGGAAGCCCAGGTGATCGAGACCGGTCTCGGCCGTACGTGTGGAGATGGCGAAGTTGAGGCGCGGATCCTCGAGCATCCACTTGGCATAGTCGTCCTTGACGACGGTTGGCTCGGCGGCGAAGAGGGCGGAATAGAAGCGGATGTTGTGCGCGAGATCGGCGA
>DATMTO010000307.1:0-3482 GCA_035564055.1 Rhodocyclaceae bacterium
GGCACCGGCGGCCATGACCGGCCCGGCATTCGGGCTGTCCCAGGCACGCGCCTGAGTCCGCCAGCACTGGAGCGCGCTGCGCGTGTGGCCAAGTGCCGCGTAAGTCAGTGCCGTCAGGCGTGCCGGCAGGTAGTTGAGCACATCGTCGATGCGCGCTGCCGCCCAGCCGAAGTAGCGCAGCCGGTCGGTGCGATAGCCCCACATCGCGTCCAGCGTATTGGCGAGGCGGAACATCAGGGCGCCCGGCCCGCCCAGCAGAAAGAACCAGAACAGCGCGCCGAACACCGCGTCGTTGCCGTTTTCCAGCACGGTTTCGACACCGGCCTTGGCCACACCGTTGGCGTTGAGCGCCGCGGTATCGCGCGAAACGATGCGCGCCACCGCCTGGCGTGCCGCCGGCAGATCGTCGGCCTCAAGCGCGACGGCGATGGCCTCGGCGTGCTCCTCAAGGCTGCGCGCACCGAGGGAAAACCAGAGCAGGGCCGCATTCAACAACAGCGCCCCGGCCCAAGGCAGAGCGATGCTTGCCGCCAGCGCCAGCAGCATGGGCGGCAGCACCAGCAGCATCCAGCCGAGCAGGCCGGAGAGGCGCGTCAGCAGGGGATGCCCGGGGGCCGCGTTGCGGCGTAACAAACCTTCGACCTTATTTGCCACCGTGCCGAAGCCCACCAGCGGGTGCCAGCGACGCGGTTCGCCCAGCAGGCGATCCAGCGCGACGCCGGTCAGCGCCAGCAGCGTCAGAGTGGGAAGGGGCATGGGATAATTCGAGGCGGCATCAAGAGTCCGATATTCTACCGAGATGTCTCCTCCGTCTTCCTTTCCTCTGCAATGAATCCCGTGCCCATTCCCGCATTCCGACACCTGATGGTGCAAGGCTGTACCTCAGATGCCGGCAAGAGCGTCATGGTCGCCGCGCTGTGCCGTATCCTGGCGCGACGGGGGGTGCGCGTAGCGCCATTCAAGCCGCAGAATATGGCGCTCAATTCCGCGGTCACCGTCGATGGCGGTGAGATCGGCCGCGCGCAGGCACTGCAGGCCTATGCTGCCGGCATTCCGCTGCACAGCGATTTCAATCCTGTCCTGCTCAAGCCGAGCAGCGATATTGGTGCCCAGGTCATCATCCACGGCAAGGTGCGCAGCGACATGAATGCGCGCGACTACCATGCCTACAAGCCGCGTGCCATGCAGGCCGTGCTCGAATCGTGGCAACGCCTTAGCGCCGCCTACGACAGCGTGATCGTCGAAGGCGCCGGCAGCCCGGCCGAGATCAATCTGCGCGACCGCGATATTGCCAACATGGGGTTCGCCGAGGCTGTCGATTGTCCGGTCATTCTGATCGCCGACATCGATCGCGGCGGCGTATTCGCGCATCTGGTCGGCACGCTCGAACTGCTGTCGCCGACGGAGCAGGCGCGGGTCAAGGGGTTCGTCATCAATCGTTTTCGCGGCGACATCGGCCTACTGCAATCCGGGCTCGACTGGCTGGAGCAACGCACCGGCAAGCCGGTGCTGGCGGTGCTGCCCTATCTTCACGGCCTGTTTCTCGACGCCGAGGATGCAATTGCCGGTGCGCTCGAACCCAAGCCGGAGGCGCGCCTCAAGGCGGTGGCGTTGGCGACGCCGCGCGTTTCCAATCACACCGATCTCGATCCGCTGCGCCTGCATCCGCAGGTCGACTTCAGCTGGGTCGGTCCGGGGCAGACCATTCCAGCCTGCGATCTCATCGTGCTGCCCGGCTCCAAGGCGGTGCAGAGCGATCTGGCCTGGCTGCGCGCACAAGGCTGGGAGGTGCAGATGCGCAAGCACCTGCGCTACGGCGGCAAGGTAGTTGGCATCTGCGGCGGCATGCAGATGCTGGGTACCCGGCTCGACGACCCGCTCGGTCTCGAAGGGCAGACCGGCAGCAGCAGCGATGGCCTGGGCCTGCTCGATATCCGCACCACGCTGGCGGCAGAAAAGCAGTTGCGCAATGTGCGCGGCAGCCTGTTCGACGGCAGTCCCGTCAGCGGCTATGAAATCCACATGGGCGTGAGCGAGGGCGCGGCCCTGCAGAACCCGGCGCTGCGTTTCGACGACGGGCGTGCGGACGGTGCCGTGTCAGCGGACGGGCAGATCCTGGCGACTTACTGCCACGGGCTCTTCGATACGCCGGAGGCACTGGCGGCCTTGCTCAAGTGGGCCGGACTGGCGGATGCGCGCCATGTCGATGCGGCGGCGCGGCGGGAGGCCGACCTCGAACGTCTGGCCGACGCGGTCGAAGCGGCTTTCGCCTGGGACAAGCTCAGCCTTTGAGCACCAGCGGCAGACCGGCGGCGACAAAAGTAACGCGGTCGGCAACGGCGGCCACCTTCTGGTGTAGACGCCCGGCTTCGTCCACGTAGCGGCGCGTCAGTTCACCCAGCGGCACGATGCCCATACCGACCTCGTTGCTGACGAGAATGACGTGGCCGGGCAGCGTCGGCAGCACATCCAGCAGGGCTTGCGTTTCCTTGAGCACCTCGTCCTTGTGCAGCAAGTTCGACAGCCACAGGGTCAGGCAATCCACCAGCAACAGCTTCTCCGGCGCGGCTAGTGTCTTGAGCAGCGTCGCGAGGTAGCGCGGCTCCTCGACCAGCAGCCACTCGGCCGGACGCTGGGCGCGATGGTGCTCGATGCGCGCGATCATCTCCTTGTCTTCCGTCAGGTCGAGCGGATCGGCGGTGGCGATGTAGGTCACGGCAAGGCCGCTGGCGAGCGCTTTTTGTTCGGCAAGCAGGCTTTTGCCGGAACGGGCGCCACCGAGAATGAATTCGATCATGATCACCTCAGGGTAGCATGAGAAAATCGAGGTTTTACGCAGTCCGCGCATCGACACTATGACCCAGACATTGGCCGCCGACCTGCAGGCAAAAATCGACAACAAGACCAAACCACTGGGCGCGCTCGGGCAACTCGAGGCGCTGGCGCTGCAGTTGGGCCTGATTCAGCAGACGCTGACGCCCCAACTGAAGAACCCGCGCATCCTTGTTTGCGCGGCAGACCATGGCGCAGCCAAGGCCGGCCTGTCGGCCTATCCGCAGGACGTGACCTGGCAGATGGTGCAGAACTTCCTCGCCGGCGGCGCCGCCATCAATGTGCTGGCGCGTCAGGCCGGCATGCAATTGGTCGTGGCCGATGCCGGCGTCAATCACGATTTCGACGTCTGCAACGGCCTGCTCGACGCCAAGATTGCCTACGGTACCGCCAGCTATCTCGACGGCGCGGCGATGACGACGGAGCAGCGCGACGCCGCCCTGCGCCATGGCGCCAACGCCATCGCCGCAGCGCATGCCAACGGCTGCAACGTCATCGGCTTCGGCGAGATGGGCATTGGCAATACGTCGTCGGCATCGCTGATTACGCATTGCCTCACCGGCGTACCGCTGGCGCAATGCGTGGGGCGAGGAACCGGGCTCGACGATGCCGGCGTGGCGCGCAAACTGGCTTTGCTCGACCAGGCGCTG
>DATMTO010000308.1:0-14126 GCA_035564055.1 Rhodocyclaceae bacterium
CGCGGGCCGCCGCCTCAGTGCGGGCGACCCGGACGACTTCTTCGGTCTGCGCCCGCACCGCAGCGGCGACCTGCGCCAGCATGTGGCCTGGAAAGCCTCGGCCCGCCTCGATGAACAATTGCTGTCCAAGCAGTTCGCGACGGAGCAAGGCGAAACATTGTGGTTGGACCTGGCCCGCACGCCGGGTACCGGCCTGGAGGAAAAGTTGTCGGTTCTGACGCGCTGGATTCTCGATGCCCATGCGGCGCGACTCAGCTACGGCCTGCGCCTCGGTGGCACGGCCATCGGCCCGGCCGCCGCCACCGAGCATCTGCATGCCTGTCTGCAGGCGCTGGCCTTGCATGCCTGACCGCCATGTTCAAACGCTTCAGACTTAGGCGCAAGCTGAAACGCACGCACCAGCCACAGGCACCGGCCCTGACGCTGGTACAAAGCTGGTGGCTGTTCGCGGCCGCCCTCGCGGCGCTGCTGCCGCTGCTTGCCTACGTTCCGGTCTGGTTGAGTGCAACCGCCGCCACCGGCATGGCCTGGCGCGCCTGGTTGAGCTGGCGTAACGCGCGCCTGCCGCCACGCTGGTTGCTGTTCCTGCTGGTGGTGGCGGCCTGTCTTGCGGTCGCCTTCAGCTATCGCGGCTTCTTCGGCCGCGATCCGGGCCTGGCGCTGCTGATCATCTTTCTTGCACTGAAACTGCTGGAGCTGCGCAGCGTGCGCGACGGCAGCACCGTCATCCTGCTGGCCTGCTTTCTCCTGCTGTCCGGCTTTTTCTTCAATCAGAGCATGCTCGCTGCACTGCTGACACTGGCGGCGCTGACCGTCATCGTCGCCGCCCTGGTGGCGCTGCAGCCCGGGCCGCCGCAGACGGTGCGGGCACGACTGCGCCAAAGTGCCCTGCTGCTGGCGCAGGCACTGCCCTTCATGCTCGTGCTGTTCCTGCTGTTCCCGCGCGTGCAAGGCCCCTTGTGGGGTTTGCCGCAGGATGCCTTCGGCGCCTCCTCCGGCTTGAGCGAAAGCATGGCGCCGGGCAGCATCAGCCAGGTGGCCCAGTCCGATGCGATCGCTTTCCGAGTGCAGTTCCGGGGCGCGCCACCGTCGCCGCAACAGCAGTATTGGCGGGCCTTGACGCTGACGGAGTACGACGGCATCAACTGGCGTTACCGGCCGACGCGCGAAGCCGAGCAGCTGAGTGCGGAACCCGATGGCACCGCAATCGATTACGAAATCACGCTGGAACCCCACAACCAGCGCTGGCTGCCGGCGCTGGAGAAGCTGGGCAACCTTCCACCCGACAGCCGCGTCAATCGCGACGGTCTGCTCCTTGCAGACACGCCGGTGCGTGCCCGCCTGCGCTACGCCATGCGTGCCTATCCCGATTTCCAGCCGCCACCGCAAGAAAGCCCGGCCCAGCTCGCCGCCGCCTTGCGCGTGCCGGCCGATGTCAATCCGCGTACGCGCGCATTGGCAGAAGGCTGGCGCGCGCAATACGCCAGCGATGGTGAAATCCTGGAGGCAGCCACGGCCTTCTTCCAGAAACAGCTGCTCGCCTACACCTTGAATCCGCCGCTGATGCGCGAAAACGCGGTGGACGCCTTCCTGTTCGACCAGAAGCGCGGTTTCTGCGAGCACTTCGCCTCGGCCTTTGCCTTCGCCTTGCGGGTCGCCGGCGTACCCGCGCGTGTCGTGGGCGGGTATCAGGGCGGCGAAGTCAATCCGGTCGACGGCTATTTCACCGTGCGTCAGTACGACGCGCATGTCTGGGTCGAAGCCTGGATCAAGGGTCGCGGCTGGGTGCGCGTGGACCCCACCGCCGAGAGCATGCCGCGGCGCATCGAAGGCGGCCTGCGCACCGCCGTCGGCAGCGAGGAAGCGCCCTTGCTGACGCGACCGAATTACGCCTGGTTGCGCGAGATCCGCTATCGTTTCGACGCGGTGGCGAATGCATGGAATCAGGCGGTACTCGGCTTCAACCCGCAACGCCAGCGCGAGGTGCTCGGCCGACTGGGCATGCACGAGCCGGACTGGAAAAAAATGACGGCCTGGCTGGCGGCCGTGTGCGGGCTACTGATTCTGGGGCTGGTCTTGCATGCGATGCGCGAACGCGCGCGGCGTGATGCCGTACAGACACTCTGGCACGCCTACTTACGCCAGCTCTCGAAAAGGGGGGTGGTCGCCGCGCCATGGATGGGGCCGGATACGCTGGCCCGCTTTGCCGCCGCACAATTGCCGCAACATGCCGCGGCAATTCATGCCATCACGGAAGCCTATGTCGCGTTACGCTACGCGGACAGCTCCAAGCTCCAACAGCGCGCCCGTCAAACCAGCGCCCTGCGCGACCTGATCACCCGCTTCCGTCCATGAAACTGAAACCCTCGCTCTGTCTGCTCGCCCTGCTCAGCCTCGCCCACCTGCCCGTCCTGGGCGCCGACAGTCAGGGCGTGCGCTACAGCGAACGCGCCGACGTCAAGGCGTTCATGATGGAGATGCGTCAGAAACACGACTTTCCGGAGAGCTGGCTGATCCGCCAGTTCGACGAGGCCGAGTTCAAGCCGGCGGTAATCAAGTACATCCTGCCGCCCGCCGATCCGCAGGTGCGCTCGTGGAAAACCTATCGCAGCCGCTTCGTCGAACCCAAGCGCATTGCCGCCGGTCTGGCTTTCTGGAAGCAGAACGCCGCGACGGTGAAACGTGCCAGTGATCAGTATGGCGTGCCCGAGGAAATCATCGTTTCCATCATCGGCGTCGAAACCATCTACGGCAAGCAGATGGGCAACTTCGAAACCTTCTCGGCCCTGACCACCCTGGCTTTCGACTATCCGCCGCGTGCCGAGCTGTTCCGCACCCAGCTGGAAGAACTGCTGCTGCTCGCCCGCGAGGAAGAGCGCAGCCCGCGCAGCTATAGCGGCTCCTTCGCCGGCGCGCTCGGCCTGCCGCAATTCCTGCCGGGCAGCATCCGCCGCTATGCCGTGAACTTTGACGGTGACGAACGCGAAGACCTGAGCACACCGGCCGACGCAATCGGCAGCGTCGCCAACTTCCTGGCCGCGCATGGCTGGGTCAAAGGCGGCCCCATTGTGGCGCCCGCCCGCATCGACGATACGGCCGCGGCGCCGCTGCTTGCGCAGGGCATCAAGCCGCAGTTGCAGCCGGCCGACATGGTCGGCCTGATTGCCCGGCCCGACGCGCCGCAACAGCCGGCAGCGCTGATCGATCTGGTCACGCCCGATCAGCCCACCGAATACTGGCTCGGCTATCAGAACTTCTACGTGATCACGCGCTACAACCGCTCCAGTTTCTATGCCATGGCGGTAAACGACCTCGCCCAGGCCCTGCGCGAGCGGCGCTGACTCGATCAGGCGAGTCGCCTGTTCCGTTGTTCCCGGCGCCGGATTCGATCTTGCGGGCAAAGATTTGATCTTTAGCCCTCCCGGCCAAGCCGCTGCCCTTCACCCTGGCGGCAAGGCGCTCGGGCTATCGAATTGCGCATTTCTGCAACGCCGCGGCCCAAGCTGATGCAAGCGTGGCGGTATCCAAAATGGCCTGAGCCTCGCACCATCTCACGGCAAGGCGTTTCCCTCTGACAAAGTCGGGGTGTCCGTAGCCCCCAAAGCGTCGTCGGGATTCTTTACATTTTGCCGAAAATGCCACTTTTAAGAAAAACCCAGAACAGTTTCATTTCAAGAATAAGCCTTTGTGTATCAGGCGTCTTCGTGGCCTCTTCCTGCTGCTCTACAGAGGTGGCACGCCACCTGCTTTAAGGGTCTGCATCCAAGCGGTTAATCGACACAGGAAGATTTCGATGAACACAAACAAGCTCGTAGTGGCAGCAGCGCTCACCGCCCTGACCGGCCTGGCTCAAGCCTTGCCGATCACGGGTCTGGTCAATACCGGCGCTGGCCTGTCCGCCGGGGATCAGGACACAAACTATGTCCTGACCGTTGCCGGTACCTCGGCAGCCCTCCTGGGGAGCGCCCCCACCTACGGTTACGTCGTCACCGATGTACATCCGTCCTGGATCCCGCCTAGCGCATCGGCCGATTCGCAATGGCTGACTCCGCTCGCCTCCGGTCAGGACACCTTCGACCCGGCGGGTGGCGGTGACGGCGTCTACACCTGGACCCTGACCTTCGACATCGACCAGTACTTCTCGGCCGCTTACCTTGAAGGCCGCTGGACCTCGGACAACTACGGTCTGGTCTACCTGAACGGCACGCTGCTTGACCAGAGCGACGGCTACTACCAGTGGGATACGTTCTCGGCCGGCACCGATCTGTTTGTCGCAGGCACCAATACGCTGAAGTTCGTGGTCACGAACTTCCAGCAGACCGAGCTGAATCCGACCGGCGTGCGTGTGGAGTTCACCGCCTCGGCCGTGCCGGAACCGGAAAGCTATGCGCTGCTGCTGGGCGGCCTCGGCGTCCTCGGCGCGATTTCGCGCCGCCGCCAGACCAAATAGTTTCCGCTTTACTTCTGTCAGAAGGCCGCCGCAGTCGGGCGGCCTCTTTTTTTACCTGCCGCGGCGCGCGAATTACAACAAGGCGTCCTTGCCGACGCCCTCTCTGGCCATCTGGCGGCGCAAATGGGCGATCGCCTCAAGCTGAATCTGGCGCACCCGCTCGCGCGTCAGGCCGAGTTCGTCGGCCAGCGCCTCCAGCGTGGTGATGTCATGTCCGTTGAGCCCGTAGCGGCGCTCCACTACGCTGCGCTGGCGGTCGGATAACTGGTTGACCCAACTAGCGACGCGCGCCTCCATCTCGGCGTGTTCGAAGTGCAGCTCTGGATCTTCGGCTTCCTCGTCGGCAATCGCATCACCCACGGAAAGATCGGAATCGATGTCCAGCGGGGTATCGAGCGAGGCGGCGCGCTCATTCAACGACAGGATGTGACGTACTTCCTCGACCGGCTTGTCGAGGATGCGCGCCACCTCTTCGAGATGCGCGCCATGCCGCCCCGCGACTTCGCCACTGGTCTCTAAATGACGCAGGGTACGCAGTACATGGTTGAGCTCCTTGATCACGTGCACCGGCAGGCGGATGGTGCGCGACTGGTTCATGATCGCGCGCTCAATGTTCTGGCGTATCCACCAGGTTGCGTAGGTGGAGAAGCGGAACCCACGCTCCGGATCGAATTTTTCCAGCGCGTGAATCAGGCCGAGATTGCCTTCCTCGATGAGGTCGTCGAGCGGCAGGCCGCGATTGAGGTAGCGCTTGGCGATGCTGACGACGAGGCGCAGATTGCACTCGATCATGCGCTGGCGTGCAGCGAAATCACCGGCGCGGTTCTTGCGCGCCAGGGCCAGCTCCTCGTCGGCCTTGAGCAGAGAGCTCGCGCCGATCTCGTTCAGGTAGAGCTGGGTGACATCATTGAGAAACTCGGTGGCGGGATTGAACTCAATCTCCACCTCGGCCGGCGGCGCAAGCTCGCCTTCGTTTTCCTGATTATTCTCGTCGGTGAAGATGTCTTCGCTCATGCCTGCCCCTATCGTTCCGCCGCTACTGCGGCGGGAGGAATTTGAGTGGGTCTACCGGCTTGCCCATGCGGCGTATTTCAAAGTGCAGCTTGGGACTGTCGGTATCCGTCGCGCCGACTTCCGCAATCTTCTGCCCCTTGGTGACGGTCTGTTTCTCCTCGACCAGCACCTTGCTGTTGTGGGCATAGACGGATAATAAAGTCTGACTGTGCTTTATGACAACTAAATTTCCGTAACCGCGCACCGCGTTGCTCACCAGCGTGACCGTGCCGCCGCTGGCGGCCAGCACCGGCTGCCCCGCCTTGGCGGGAATGTCGATGCCTTTGCTGCTGCCTTCGGCAAATGCAGTTCCCACCTTGCCGGCGGTCGGCCAGGTCCAGTCGCTTACTTCGTCCGGGCCTGTCGCAGCGGGCTTTTCAGTAGTCTTCTCGGCCGCTTTCTCAGTTGCCACTTCTGCCGGTTTGGCCGCTGCCGGTGCCTGCTGAGCGCGTGCCCACGCCTCGTCGGAATACGGCTGCTTGCCGCCCTTGGGTTCCTGCTTGAGCAGGGCCCCACCGACCGGAACCGCGCTTACTGGCGTACTGGCAACCGGCTTCACTTCTTCCACGTCGGTCGTCTTGATCGGAGTCACCACACCGCCACTGTCGAGCGGCGGCGCGATGCGCAACGATTGACCGACACGGATCACGTTGGGATTCTCGATATTGTTCCAGGCCGCCACGTCACGGTAGGGTTGGCCGTGGTCCAGCGCGATGCTGTAGAGCGTGTCGCCCTTCTTGACGACATAGAAGCCGGGACGGGCTTCGGCAGCGGCAGAGCGGGAAGAGGACGCGGTGCCAAGGTCGACGACCGGCACCGGTGGGTGATTCGCGCAGGCGGAAAGCAGCGCGGCAAGCACTGCAGGAAGCAACAGCCGATTCATTCAACCCCCGGAAGCAATGGCACAAAGCGTACCGCGTCATAGCGCGTTTCGACAAAGCCTTGCGGCTGGCGTTCAATCAAACTCAGCACCTGT
Source organism: Rhodocyclaceae bacterium (assembly GCA_035564055.1). Taxonomy (GTDB): domain Bacteria; phylum Pseudomonadota; class Gammaproteobacteria; order Burkholderiales; family Rhodocyclaceae. Next base: position 6,480 of record DATMTO010000308.1, read on the forward strand.
TCGCTACCACCGGCCAAGGGCAGAATCAAACGCCCGCCCGGCGCCAGTTGTTCCAGTAAGGCCTGCGGCACGCGCGCCGCAGCGGCGGCGACGATGATGGTATCGAAAGGCGCCGCTTCCTTAAGCCCCAGCATGCCGTCAGCATGCTTGAGACGGACATGGGTGAGCTTCAGTTCACGCAGGTTCTGGCGCGCCTTGGCCAGCAGCGGAGCGATCCGTTCGACAGCAAACACCTGCTTGCTCAACACGCCCAGGATAGCCGCCTGGTAGCCACAACCAGCGCCGATCTCCAGGGTCTTGCCAAGCTCACGCGGCGCACCTTCCTTGTTCGCCCGCAACAGCTCGATCATGCGCGCCACCACATAGGGCTGCGAAATCGTCTGCTGAAAACCGAGCGGCAAGGCAGTGTCCTCATAGGCACGGTGGGCCAGCGCCTGCTCGACAAACACATGGCGCGGCACCGCGCCCATGGCGGCGAGCACTTTTTCGTCGCGGATGCCGCTCTCGCGCAAGCGCTCCACCATGCGCACGCGCGTGCGCTGCGAAGTCATTCCGATGCCATGTACCTGCGTATTCATATCCTGCCTATAGCCCTGCCTTGTCCTGCCCCAGCCAGCCGTTCACGGCGGCAATCTGTGTCGCGTGCGTCAAGTCGATCTGCAATGGCGTGATCGACACAAAATCATTCTGTACTGCATGGAAGTCGGTGCCTTCGCCGGCGTCGGCGGCAGGACCGGCAGCGCCGACCCAGAACACCTGTTCGCCGCGCGGGGTCAACTGCTTCACCACCGGCTCGGCCTTGTGGCGCCGCCCGAGGCGGGTCACACGCATACCCTTGAGTTCTTCCCAGGGCACATCCGGCACATTTACATTGAGCAGCACCGGATGCCCGAATGGCTGTTGCATCGCGCGCTCGGCCAGCTCGCGCGCCACGCGTGCCGCAGTTTCGAAATGCTCGCCACGGTGCGAACTCAGTGACACGGCGATCGACGGCACGCCAAGCAAAAAACCCTCGGTGGCGGCGGCGACGGTGCCGGAGTACAGCGTATCGTCACCCATATTGGAGCCGAGGTTGATACCCGACACCACCATGTCCGGCAGATGATCGAGCATGCCGGTCACGGCCAGATGCACGCAATCGGTCGGAGTACCGTTCACGAAATAGAAGCCGTTGGCCGTCTTGCGCAGGCGCAGGGGCCGGTCCAGCGTCAGGGAATTGCTGGCGCCGCTGCGGTCCCGCTCGGGCGCCACCACGGTCACCTCCCCCAGCGGAGCAAGGGCCTCGGCCAGCGCCGCCAGCCCGGGGGCGAAATAGCCATCGTCGTTGCTCAGCAAAATCCGCACACAATTCTCCGTATTGCCGCATTTCAATATTCGCTATTCTGCCATAGGCCCTCCCCTCTTCCCTTGTTCTCTGCTGCCCATGAAAGCCCAAAGCAAGCCGACAAACCTGCGCAAATCCGCGCCTGCCTGTCCCTGTGGTCATGCTTCCGGCTACGCGGAATGCTGCGCCCGTTATCATGCCGGCGCCCCCGCCCCGAGTGCGGAAGCCCTGATGCGCTCGCGCTACAGTGCCTATGCACTGGGGCTGGCCGACTATCTGCTGCAGACCTGGGCCGCCGAGACACGACCGGCGCCGCTGGACCTGAAGACCGCGCCGCAGCCGAAATGGCTGGGGCTGGAAGTTCGTCATGCCGAAGAGGACGGCGATACCGCCGTGGTTGAATTCATCGCTCGTTGCAAGATCAACGGGCGCGCCGAACGACTGCACGAACACAGCCGTTTCGTACGCCGCCGCGTCGGCAACGAGTGGCACTGGTACTACCTCGACGGCGACTTTCCCGGCGATGGCTGAGAAGGGAAGCATCCAATGAGTAAGCTGCGCCACGCCTATCTGCTGTCCGCCTGCGCTGCGCTGATCCTGGCTGGCGGCGTGCAGGCCGAAACGACCTTGCGCGAGCGCGTCGCCCAACGCCTGCAGGAAAAACAGGGCGAACTCGATACCTATCGCGCCCGCAGCAAGCCAACCCAGACGATTGCCTATGGGCAAGACCCGAATCAGCGCTTCGACGTGTATATCGGCGCACACAGCCAGAATGCGCCGGTGATTTTCATGGTTCACGGCGGCGGCTGGAAGCGCGGCGACAAGGCCATGAGTGGCGTAGTCGACAACAAGTTCGAGCGCTGGGGGCCGCGCGGCATTGTCTTTATTTCGACCAACTATCGCATGCTGCCGGGTACCGACCCCTACGCGCAGGCCCAGGACGTTGCGCGCGCGCTGGCCAAGGCCCAGGCCGAAGCACCGCGCTGGGGTGCCGATCCGCGCCGTTTTGTTTTGATGGGGCATTCGGCCGGCGCCCATCTGGTGGCCCTGCTGGCGGTATCGCCCGAGATGCAGAAGAAGTTCGGCGTCATCGCCCCGCTCGCCACCGTCTCCCTCGACAGCGGTACGCTGAACACAGTGGACACCATGGAGAACCGGCACTTTGCACTCCACGATGCCGCCTTCGGCAAGGACCGGAACTTCTGGATCAAGACCTCGCCTTGGCATGCGCTCAGCGGAAAGCCGGCACCGCTGCTTGCGGTCTGCTCAACGCGCCGGGCCGACGCCTGCCCACAGGCACAGCAACTGGTGGACAAGATTCGTGGCTTTGGCGGCAATGCCGACGTCCTGCGCGAAGACCTCGCCCACGGCGAGATCAACAAGAATCTCGGCCTTTCCGGCGCCTATACCGAGGCCGTGGAGCGCTTCCTGAGCCAAACCGACCCGGCGCTGGCCGAACGTCTGCGCTGACTACAAACGCGCTGGCCGCAGGGGTGCTTCCTGCATCAGCGCCACCTGCTCGCGCAACTCGAGGATGCGTTCCTGCCAGTAGCGCGGTGTGTTGAACCAGGGGAAAACCGCCGGAAAGGCGGGGTCGCGCCAGCGTCGCGCAATCCATGCCGAGTAATGAATCAGACGCAGCGTACGCAGGGCTTCGAGCAGATGCAGCTCGCGATCATCGAAGTCGTGGAACTGCTCGTAGCCTTCAAGCACATGCGCCAGCTGGATCGCCGCGCCCTCGGGATCGCCGCTGAGCAGCATCCACAGATCCTGAATCGCCGGGCCCATGCGGCTGTCATCAAAGTCCACGAAGTGCGGACCGGCCTGGGCGCCCTCGGTCCACAGCACATTCCCCATATGGCAGTCGCCGTGCAGGCGGATCTCGGCCACCTTGCCGGCACGCTCGTAGCAGTACGCCACGCCTTCGAGCGCTTGATCGACCACGCTGTGCCAGGCCGCCAGGAGATCCGGCGGCAGAAAATCATGCTGCAGCAGATAATCGCGCGACTCGATGCCGAAGCTCTGCAGACTGATCGCCGGCCGCTCGGCAAAGGGACGCAAGGCGCCGACCGCATGGATGCGGCCGAGAAAGCGGCCCATCCAGCGCAAGGTGTCGGGATCGTCGAGTTCTGGCGCACGACCCGGCTGGCGCGGAAACAGGGCGAAACGCAAATCGGCATAGTGATGCAGCGTGGCACCGGCCAGCGCCAGCGGCGGCACCAACGGAATTTCCCGCTCGGCCAGTTCGGCCGTGAATGCGTGCTCTTCAAGGATCGCTGCATCGCTCCAGCGACATGGACGATAGAACTTGGCAATCAGCGGCGGCTGGTCTTCAATGCCGATCTGGTAGACGCGATTCTCGAAACTGTTCAGCGCCAGCAGTCGTCCGTCCGGGCGCAGTCCAATCGATTCCAGTGCATCCAGCAATTGGTCCGGCGTCAGCGAGGCGAAGGCAAGTCCGCTGTCTGCGGGGTTGGGGTCAGGTGCAATCATGCCCGGACTGTAGTGGCAATCCCGCATCGGCACAAGCCGCAACCGTGCGGCGCGCGGTGATTCACACAGGGGGCTGCGGATAGGGCATGATGCCAACAACGATACGTATAGCCGCATAAGTAACGGCAACCGGAACTACATGACCATCAACGTTCTGCTCGTGGACGACTCGGCGGTGGCCCGTCAGGTCATCTCCCAGGCCATCTCGGCTGCACCCGACATACGCGTGATCACCACGGCGGCCAATCCGGTCGTTGCGCTCGAAAAGATGAAGGACGAATGGCCCAACGTCATCGTCCTCGATCTCGACATGCCGCGCATGGACGGCATTACCTTTCTCAGGAAGCTGATGATCGAGCATCCCACGCCGGTCATCATCTGCTCCGCGCTGAGCGATGGTAACGCCAAAAAAACCACGCTTGAGGCCATGTCGGCCGGCGCCGTTGCGGTGGTCCCCAAGCCCATCAGCGCTGGCCGCCTGCAGATCGACGAACTCGGACAGCAGCTGATTCAGGCCATTCACGATGCGGCACGTACCAGCTACATCAATCAGTATCGCCGCTCACCCGCCCCAAGCACGCCTCCGCCCAGAGCACGCGCCGAGAACGGCGAGTCGACCGCGGCCGCCCTTGCCAGCACCATGCAGGAGCGGCAGACGGCGCCCAAGCTCACCGCCGACGCCATGCTGCCAGCCCCCAAAGGCACCTCTGCCCAGGCGATCATGAAGACCGCTCAGCAGATCGTCGCTATCGGCATCTCGACCGGCGGCACCCAGGCGCTGGAAAAGCTCCTGCCGAGACTGCCGGTGAACTGCCCCGGTCTCGCCATCGTCCAGCACATGCCGGAAACGCTGACCGGCGCCTTCGCCAAGCGCCTCGATGAACTGTCGAAAATCAGCGTGCGCGAAGCCCGCGATGGCGACCAGATGCAACCTGGGCTGGCGCTGATCTCGCCCGGCGGCAAGCACTTGCTGGTGCGGCGCAGCGGCGTAAGTTATTTCGTCGAGGTCCGCGAGGGCCCGCTGGTCAACCGGCATCGCCCGTCGGTCGACGTGCTGTTCCGTTCAGCAGCCATTTCCGCCGGCATCAACGCCACCGGCATCATCATGACCGGCATGGGAGACGACGGCGCGCACGGCCTGCGCGAGATGTTCGATTGCGGCGCCCACACCATTGCCCAGGACGAAGCCAGTTGCACGGTCTTTGGCATGCCCAAGGAAGCAATCAAGCTCGGCGGTGCCAGGGAAACGCTGTCGCTGGACATGATCGCGCAGAAGATTGGCGCGCTGGCGCACTAGGAGCAGATCGCTTCGAGCGTGCGCCGCGTGTATTGCTCCACGTAATCAAGCAGGTCGTCCGACGCCTGGCGCGCTGCGCTCTCGTCGCCGGCAGCGATGGCATCCGCCATGCGTGCGTGCAGCTCACTGACCTGCGCCAGATCGCCGAAGCGGCTGAAATACAGGAACCAGAAACGCCGCGTCTGTGCCTGGATCGGCGACATCGCGAACAGGGCATATTTGTTGTGCGCGCAGGCCGCGACCAGGTCGTTGAATTCATGGTCGGTAGGAATGAACTGTTCCGCATCGCCGCTCCTGCCCGCCGCCCGGAAGCGCGCAGCCAGTTCGCTGAAACGTGCTTTTTCGTCCGGCGACACCAGGCGTGCGGCACGACCGGCAAGCATCTTCTCGAGTTCGCGGCGGATTTCGATCAAGCGAAACTGATCGGTGATGTCGATCTCGGAGATGATCACGCCGGCGCGTGGCACTACCCTTACCGTGCCCTCGGCGGCCAGCCGCTGCAAGGCCTCGCGGATCGGCGTGCGGCCCAGCCCGGTCATTTCCGCAAGCATCTTTTCCGAGACTTTGGCCCCCGGTTTCAATGTCGTCTTGACGATCATCTCTTCGAGTAGCAGGTACGCCTGCTCGGCTTGGGAACGGGTCGCTTCGTTTTTCATGGCGTCGTAGACAGGTGCGCCGACCTTTGTGCCGACGCCGAAAGACAAGCGCGCATTCTAGAACACTCCTGCCATTCTTCCCCCAGCGTCCCTGCGTCGCGCCCCGAAGCCTATGGCGCCCCTACCACCTTGGTGCTTGAACCCGAAAACACACCAAAACGGTGCGCCTTCGGATCTCGTTTAAATGTTTATTAAATTTTAAAAACAATGAGTTAAACTTTAGACATATTACTGGTATGTCAGTTGCTTTATGGAATTGCCTCTTCTTCCTTAAGGAGTAACTCATGAAACCGGCCACCGCCCCCCAAACACACTTTGATGCACCAAGCACCACCGTACCGAATCGTTGGGGCCAGCTTCTGCTCGGACTCATCTGCATGATGGCGATCTCAAGCCCTCAATACGTGTGGACGCTTTTCACCAAGCCGCTGATCGGCAACCTCGGCGTCAGCCTGACGCAGATTCAGGTGACCTTCTCCATCCTGATCGTTCTGCAGACCTTCTTTTCGCCGCTGCAAGGCTATCTGATCGACAAGTTCGGCCCCAAGCTGCTGCTGTGCACCGGCGCAATCCTGACCGGCCTCAGCTGGGTGTTCGCCTCTTCGGCCACCTCCCTGATGGCGGTCTACCTGACCTATGGCGTGCTCGGCGGCCTCGGCACCGGCATCATCTATGTCGGCATCGTCGGCCTGATGGTGTCGTGGTTCCCGGACAAGCGCGGCATGGCCGTCGGCGTCGTCGCCGCCGGCTACGGCATGGGCGCACTGCTGACCACCTTTCCGGTCACCCACAGCATTGCCGAACAGGGCTATCAAGCCACGCTGCTGCACTTCGGTCTGATCTTCGGCGCGATTGCTTTCCTTGCCGCCCTCTGCCTGAAGCGTGCGCCGGCAGGCTGGATGGCGCATCACACCAGCCGCAAGCTGGCCAGTACGATCGGTTTCAGCCCCAAGGAAATGCTCAAGACGCCGCTGTTCTGGCTGATGTTCGCCATGATGACGATGATGTCGACTTCGGGCCTGATGGTGATCTCGCAAATGGCTTCCTTCGCCAAGGACTTCGGCATCACCAACGCAGAAGTATTCGGCATGGCCGCCCTGCCGCTGGCCCTAACCATCGACCGCTTCACCAACGGCCTGACCCGCCCCTTCTTCGGCTGGATCTCGGATCGCTTCGGTCGCGAAAACACCATGTTCATCGCCTTCGGCCTGGAAGGCATCGCCATGACAATCTGGCTGCTGACGCGCGACAATACGCTGATGTTCGTGCTGCTGTCCGGTCTGGTGTTCTTCGGCTGGGGTGAAATCTTCTCGCTCTTTCCCTCGACCCTGACCGATACTTTCGGCGAGAAGCATGCCACCACCAACTACGGCTTCCTGTACATGGCCCAGGGCGTCGGTTCCATTCTCGGGGCACCGGCAGCGGCTTATCTGCATGAAGTTACGCAAAGCTGGATTGTCGTATTCGCCGTCGTCATCACGCTCGACCTGCTCACTGCCGCACTCGCTATCGCCGTACTGAAGCCGATGCGCAAGAAGTTCATGGCACAGCAGCCGGCCTGACCGTACAGCCTATTTCTGGAGTTATCTTGATTCAAACGATTCGATCCACTCACGGCATGGCGGTTGCTCCGCATGCACTCGCGGCGCAAAGCGCGCTGGCGGTGCTGCGGGACGGCGGCAACGCCATCGAAGCCATGGTGGCCGCAGCGGCCACCATCTCGGTGGTCTATCCGCATATGAACGGCATCGGCGGCGACGCCTTCTGGCTGATCGTACCGCCCACAGGTGATGCAATTGCCATCGACGCTGCCGGACCTGCCGCCAAGGCCGCCACCATCGACGCCTACCGTTCGCGCGGTCTCGATGCCATTCCCT
>DATMTO010000309.1:0-14415 GCA_035564055.1 Rhodocyclaceae bacterium
CGGCGGTGCGCTCGATGTCGCGCAGGGCGACAACCGCTTCGGGATGGACAGGTATTTCCGCCACGACAGGTAGCCGGCTTACTTGCCCGCTTGCCGCCACAACAGGCAGCCAATGACGACGATTGCCATGATCGCCGCCAGGGCGACATCCGGACTCTGATTCTTCGCGTACAGCGCGACCGCGACCGGACCGGTGGCGAGCGCGAGAATGCCGATGCGCGGCTTGCGCCGGATAAAGGCGCGCGCGGCCGGAGCCAGCCAGGCGACGGCAGCGATGAGAAGAATAATGACAGCGACGCTCTGCATGAATGCGTTATGACTTGCTTGGCTTACTTGCCGAAAGCGGCGTGGATGACCTCGACCAGCGCCGCGGCGATTTCGGCGTCGTCGGTGAGGCCCTCGACCAGCGCAGCCTTGCAGGCGGCGACCGGCTCCATGCCGTCGTTGATCAGGGTGGCGGCATAGACGAGCAGACGGGTGCTGGCGACCTCTTCCAGGTCCACGTCCTTCAGGGCGCGCAATTGCTGGCCGATGGCGACGACCTTCTGCGCCACGTCCTGGCTGCAGCCGGTTTCGCCAATCAGGATGGCCTCTTCCTGCGCCGCCGGCGGAAAGTCGAAGCGCAGCGAAACGAAGCGCTGGCGCGTCGAAGGCTTCATGCCCTTGAGGAAGTTCTGGTAGCCGGGGTTGTATGACACCACCAGCATGAAGGAGGGCGGCGCCTGCAGCAGCTCGCCGGTGCGGTCGATGGGCAGTACGCGACGATCATCGGCGAGCGGGTGCAGGACCACGGTGGTGTCCTTGCGCGCTTCGACCACTTCGTCGAGATAGCAGATGCCGCCTTCGCGCACGGCGCGGGTGAGTGGGCCGTCGCTCCAGTAGGTGGTGCCGTCGCCGATCAAGTGGCGGCCGACCAGGTCGGCGGCGGTCAGGTCGTCATGGCAGGCGACCGTGTACAGCGGCAGGCCGAGTTTGGCGGCCATGAAGCCGACGAAGCGGGTCTTGCCCACGCCGGTCGGACCCTTGATCAGCAGCGGCAGGCGATTGCGCCAGGCGCGTTCGAACAGTTCGATCTCGTCGCCGGTGGGCTGATAGAAGGGCAGGTCGTCGCCGTGGCTGGAAGGATTGCGTGTTTCCATGATGCGGCCCGCGCGGGCCTTTCCTGAACGTCTCAAAGGAGCAAGCATATCATGCGGGAACCCTTGCCGCATCTGGCTTCCGCCGCGGCCGGCGCAGCCCTGACGGTGCCGCGTATAATGACTCGTCATGAAATCCCTGAACTTCACGGCGGCCACTTCGGGCCGCAGGCCGGTTGCGATCTGGCTGTTCGTCTGTTGCGCCATGGTGTTCTGTACCCTCGTCGTCGGCGGTGTCACGCGACTGACCGAGTCGGGCCTCTCCATCGTCGAATGGCAACCCCTGCTTGGCGCCATCCCGCCGCTGACCCACGATGACTGGCTGCTGATGTTCGAGAAGTACAAGCAGATTCCTCAGTATCAGCAGGTCAACTTCGACATGACGCTGGACGGCTTCCAGTTCATCTTCTGGTGGGAATGGGTGCACCGCCAGATCGGTCGCCTCATCGGCCTGGTCTTCTTCATTCCGCTGGTATGGTTCTGGGTGCGCGGCCGCATTCCGCGCGGCTACAAGTGGAAGCTTGTGGGCTTCCTCATTCTCGGCGGCCTGCAGGGTGCCATGGGCTGGTACATGGTCAAGAGCGGCCTGGTCAACGATGTGCGCGTCAGCCACTACCGCCTTACTGCGCATCTCGGCCTCGCTTTCCTGGTCTTCGGCCTGATGTTGTGGACAGCACTCGGACTCGTGCGCGAGCGCCATCCGCGTCCCTATGCGCCGGCCGGCGTGCGCCGCTTCGCCTTGTTCATGCTCGGCCTGGTCAGCCTGATGGTGCTGTCGGGCGGGCTGGTGGCCGGCATTCGTGCGGGTCTGGCCTACAACACCTTTCCGCTGATGGACGGACACGTCATCCCGCCTGATCTGCTGGCCATGCAGCCCTGGTGGCTGAACTTCTTCAACAACATCACCACGGTCCAGTTCGACCACCGCCTGATCGCCTGGAGCCTGATCGTGCTGGTGCCGACGCTATGGTGGAAGGTGCTGCGCCAGGCGCCGCAGGCGAGCGGTGCGGCCAACCTGATGCTGGTCATGCTGGCGGTGCAGGTCAGCCTCGGCATCGCCACGCTGCTGCATCATGTACCGGTGGCCCTCGGCTCGTTGCATCAGGCCGGCGCCATGCTGCTGTTCAGCACGCTGATCTACCTCAATCACAAGCTGCGCGTCATCTAAGGCAGCAGCCTGTCATAGGTTGCTCTGTCGAGCGCATAGCATTCGCACGCGGCGGCTGTCAGGCCAGGCGGATCGAGAATCGTGATGTCGCCGCGATGGTAGCGGATCAGCGACTGCAGCTGTAGCGAGCTCGCTGCCTTGGTGATGCCGACGCGTCGCACGCCCAGCATGTAAGCCAGAAAGTCATGGGTGATATGGAAGGTGTCGGCATGCGCTCGGTCGTACGTCATCAGCAGCCAGCGCGCCAGGCGAGCCTCCAGCAAATGGAAGCGATTGCATGCGGCGGTTTGGGCAAGCTGGCACAGAGTGATATACACATAGCGTCCAAGCACCCGATTGAGGGAAGAACTGCGCTTGAGTTCGTCCCGAAAGGCCTGTGTTCCCAGTCGCAGTGCCGGTCCTGCGCCCTGTACTACGGCATGCAGGGGTGAGATATCGACGCCGAGCAGGAGTGAGGCACCAAGCATGCCTTCGTCACCGATCAGGGCGACCTCGAGATCGCCGTGGACGTCCGGTGGTGCCGTCAGCGAAATGAAGCTGCGCGTAGGGAAGTACACATGACGGATGCGTTCGCCAGGGTCGGCGAGTATTTCGGCAAAACAGAGTTCGACAGGTTCACACGCCGCGAGAATGCGCTTGCGCTCCCTGGGCGGCAATAGGGCAAGCAGGCGGTTTCCGCTCAGGGCTTGGGGGTTCGATGGCAACAGAGTTCTCCGGACGAGCAGAACGCCAGGAGTGAAGCTGTCAGCGCGGATGCGCGTCTGTCCTCGAGGCAATTGGCCTCATTCTGCGCTGGCGCGCTCACGCCGTATGGACGCTAGCGCACAGAGGGCACGGGTGCCGTCTTCTATTTGGCGATATTCGGTGGCAGCAGTCGTTGGAACTCGCGCTTGACCACGTCGTAGCATTCGCAGACCCTGTCCTCCAGACCGCGACGGTCGATCAGCTTGATATGGCCGCGCCGATACTCGATCAGTCCTGCTCTTTGCAGATTTCCTGCTGCCTCCGTCACGCCTTCACGCCTGACGCCGAGCATATTGGCGATCAGCTCCTGGGTCATGATCAGCTCAGTTCCGGGTAGACGGTCAAAGCTCAGCAGCAGCCATCGGCACAGCTGCTGGTCGAGCGAGTGGTGGCGATTGCATACCGCGGTTTGGGCCATCTGTGTGAGCAGCGCCTGCGTGTATCGCAGCAGTAGATGCTGCATGGGGCCGGCGCGAAAGAATTCGTCCTTGAGCAGTTGTCCACGCATGCGGTAGGCATGGCCGGCGCTTTGCACGATCGCCCGACTGAGGGTGCTTTCTCCACCCATGAAAAGCGAGACACCGACAATCCCTTCATTACCGACGACGGCGATTTCGGCGGAGGCGCCGTCCTCCATGACATTCAGGAGGGAGACGATCGCGGTAGTGGGGAAATGTACATGGCGTATCTGCATGCCGGACTCGTACAGGGCTTCACCAAGTGGCATCTCCACAAGTTCAAGATGCGGCTCTATGCGCAGATAGTCTTCTGCGGGTAGGCAGGACAGCAAACAGTTTTGGCGCGGTGAGTGCTGCGTGGGCATGGGCTGTCCTCGGCGGTCATGGGACTGGCCCATTGTGTACGAAAAGCAGGCCGATTTATGTTCGCTAGCGAACATAACGATCCGAGCCTGGCCGCCGGGCCGGCGGCCTACAGCCCCAAGTCTGGCTGTACAGTTTCGCCATTTATGTACGGCAGCAGACAGACTCAGGGTTGCCATCGCGCTAGCCTGAGAACTCGGGGCCAACAGTGATGCGGTACCCGCATCGCGGCAATACGCACACCGTGACGATCAGCGCGACTGGTGAGCGTCCATGTCTGTACGGCAATCTCTGCCGAGACATCACACCCGAGTTCACAAAGGAAAAACAATGCACACCGTCAATATCAAGATGATCGTACTGGTCACCAGCATGGCCTGGAATCTTGGCGCCATCGCAGCCCCCCTCTCGAAGGCGGACTATCAGGCCGGTCACGACCGCATTACCGCTGCACACAATACCGCCACCGAGGGGTGCAATTCCATGTCCGGAAATGCCCGCGACATCTGTACTGCCGAGGCCGATGGACAGAAGCGGGTCGGCTTGGCCGAGCTCGAAGCCGACTACAAGCCCGGCGAGAAAAGTAGCGCTCAGCTTCGTGTCGCCAAGGCCGATACCGCATACGCAGTGGCCATCCAGCGCTGCGATGATCTTGCCGGCAACGCCAAGGACGTGTGCGTGAAGGAGGCGAAGTCGGCAAAGGTTTCTGCCAAGGCCGACAGCAAGGCAGAAGCCAAGACACGCGCCGCCGACAAGACGGCAGACGAGACCTCGGCGGCCGCGCACAAGAAGGCCAGGAAGGAGTCGACCGAGGCCCGCAGGGATGCAGCGGAAGACAAGAGTGATGCCAACTATGCGGTCGCCAAGGAGAAGTGCGATGCCTATTCCGGTGTTGCCAAGGACACTTGCATCGACAAGGCCAAGTTGCATTCAAGCAAGCCGTGATTTCCTGAAATTCAGGGCGGCGTCGAGTTTCGACGCCGTCTCGCAAACGAGAAAGGTATGGTCATGAATACGAACAAGCGATGGATTTCCTGGGTTTGTCTGGCGGCGTCTGCGTTGGTGCTGGGCGGCTGTGCCGGCATGTCGAATCAGCAGAGAAATACGGCTGTCGGTGCAGGCGTTGGCGCTGTCGGCGGCGCGGTGCTGACGGGCGGCAGTGCGCTTGGCACAGTCGGCGGTGCTGCGGTGGGCGGTGTGATCGGCCACGAAATCAAGAAGTGATGGCAGTCTTTATGCCGGTAATCGAATACGAAGGAGATGGCGATGCATAAGTGCGTGCATAAACTGGGTGCCGACATCCTCAGCAAGATTGTGATCGCGGGCTTTATTGGCTTCAGCCTGCTGACACTGATCAGCTGCGAAAGCAGGAAGGCCGGGCCGGCCGAGCAGGCTGGCAAGGAGGTCGACAAGGCTGCATCGGCGGTGGGCAAGCAGGTTGAAAAAACGGGTGAGAGTATCCAGAAAGCGACCAGACAGGATTCGCCATGAAGATTTATCCAGGGGCTGCATGATGCAGCTCCTGTTCGCCTCCGAACAATTGGAAACAAAAAAGCGCCCTGTACATCCACGGATGTACAGGGCGCTTTGCTACAGGTGCGGGCCTACTTGATCCGCATGTCGTTTCTGACCGACTTCACACCGTTGACCGAACGTGCGACCGAAACGGCCTTGTTGACGGCCGCTTGAGAGCTGACAAAGCCGCTCAGCTGGACCACGCCCTTGAAGGTTTCAACATTGATTTCGGCGGACTTAAGGTCGGGCTCATTGAAGATGGCTGTCTTCACCTTGGTGGTAATGACTGTGTCGTCGACGTACTCGCCGCTACCCTCCTGTTTTGAAGTCGATGCGCAGCCGACGACAAGGGCGAGCATCAGGGTCAGGAATGCAGCGGAAATTCGATTCGTAAAACGCATGGCGGGAACTCCTGGTAAGTGACGGAATCGGCGTCCGGATACAGGCGCCGCCTATCTCCGAAGGCGCTGTGATAGGGCACTGCCGTCTTGCAGACTGCAATGCGGTCTACAAGACGGGCAGACGCCCGGGCAGCGCTTCGGCGAAGCCTTAGAGTCTTCCCATCAGCCAGAGGATCAGCAGCACGACCAAGATCAGGCCGAGGCCGCCACTAGGTCCGTAGCCCCAGGCACGGCTGTGCGGCCAGGCGGGAATCGCGCCGATCAGCAGCAAGATCAGAATGATCAGCAGTATGGTTCCAAGTGACATGACGTTTCTCCTTATGAGGGGGCCTGCAGGTTTTTGCGCAGGCACAGCCGAGGCTGACGAATTCGGCTTTTGAGACGTCAATATATGCAGGCTTCCATACCGCGTCTGTGCGATACCGCACCAAGCGCAGGGGCATGCTGACTCGGGCTTGTGTACGGCCCGACCGGTCGCCAGGATGGCGCGCGACCATTTGCCGATGGTGAGTTCCAAGGGCGCCAGCGGGAATTTCGCCCGCTCAGCCGGACAGAAAAATAATGGTGCATGTGTACGGCAGCGTACCGACCGCCACGTGGTGGAGGCCTAGCCTTGGTCGTACTGTAGGTGACAGCCTGTCGATTTCCGGATACCGCCACAAGCGGCGCTGCGACAGCGAGCGGTGGCCGCAGCACGATAGGCGTTTTCGCCGATCGGCAAATTTTTTGAAAAGGAACTGGTCATGAACTGGAGCATCGTTGAGGGCAACTGGAAGCAGTTCAAGGGCAAGGTCAAGACGCAATGGGGACAACTTACCGACGATCAGCTGGATGTCATCGCCGGCCGTCGGGATCAGCTCGTTGGGCGTCTCCAGGAAAGCTATGGCATCACCAAGTACGAGGCCGAGAAGCAAATAAAGCGCTTCGAGACGCAGAACGAAAAAAAGTCGCCGAAGCCGAAGCTTTGAACAGGCGGGGCGCTAGCCCTTCTTTAACAGGAGTCGCACCATGACGATTGATACGCGATTTACCCAGCCGCCGTTACCGGCAGGACGCGCTCGCAGCGTGCCTGACGCTGCTGCACCAGCCGTTGAAGGCGCACGCTGGAGGCTGCGGGCCTTGCCCGCTGCACCGTTCAAATATGGACAGCTGGGCCCGCGCCCATCTTCACGACCATGAGTACGACCTATCCCCCGAACAAGCCGGTCTGCCCGCGCTGCAAGCGCTCTGTCTATCGCGTGCATCGCCACTTCCTGGATCATATGGTCAACCTGTTTGTTCCCGTCTGGCGTTTCCGCTGCAGTGCGGTTGATTGTGACTGGGAAGGCAACTTGCGCCGCCGCCCGCCGGCAAGCGAAGTCAGATATTTTTAAGCTGTGCCTGTCTCGTAAGCGATGCGTGAACCCTGCTAAGGAGATACGAATGAACCAGCCGGCCCGCTGTGCCCCGCAGTTGCTGACCTGGACATCGGGAATGGCGATCATCCTGTTTTGTCTGACAGGCATTGCGTCGATGATGGGGTGGTTGCCGCTTGCGGCTGAAACCGCTGGGGTACCCATCCTTGATACACGGACGGCGAAATCGAATAGCCGCTTCGCGGCATCGGACTGCTTGAGTTGTGGGGTGATTGCCGCGACTTGCGTGCTCGACTCTCCCGATGACGCCGGCTTCATGGCCGGGCTGGTCAATGCCTCGGGCGTGCTGGGGCCGGGATTAGTGGAGGCGGTTTCAGGCGAAAGCCCTCCGCCCTCGGCGGGGAGCACCGTCCGCCATTTTCAGACCACGGTTCGCTTCAATAACGGCACTACCCGTGCGTTTACCGATACGGCCGGCTCGCAATGGCAGGTCGGTATGCGCGTACGCGTTACCGATGGGATCATCCGGCCGCAAAGTTGAAGCAGCTTGCGTCGTCGCCCTCCCTGAGTGTTGCCGCGCGATGCGGCAACAGTGGTCGCCAGCAGAAAATGGCGCCGGAGTCTTCTGTACGGTCTATCAATAGAGGGTGTGGATACCGTTGCCGGCGCAAATGAGGAGGCATACCCATGTTCGATCTCCCCTGGTGGGTTGGTCTGGTGTTTGTCCTGCTGTCCACGCACATCACAATCGTCGCGGTGACGATCTACCTGCACCGGATGCAGGCTCACCACGCGCTCGACCTGCACCCCCTCATCAGCCACTTCTTTCGCGCCTGGCTGTGGCTCAGCACAGGCATGGTGACGCGGGAGTGGGTCGCCATCCACCGCAAACATCACGCCAAGTGCGAGTCTGCCGCGGATCCGCACAGCCCACAGATACAGGGCATTCGGCGCGTTCTGCTGGAAGGCAGCGAGTTGTATCGCCGTGAAGCAAAGAACGAGGCGACCCGGGCCCGCTACGGACACGGTACCCCCGACGATTGGATTGAGCGCCATCTCTACAGCCGCCATCCAACCACTGGCATCGGCCTGCTGCTGCTTGCCGATCTGGCCTGCTTCGGCGCCATTGGACTCACCCTCTGGGCCATACAGATGCTGTGGATTCCCCTGTTTGCTGCCGGCGTTATCAACGGCATCGGGCATTACTGGGGCTATCGCAGCTTTACCACCCGCGACGCCTCGCGCAACATCGTGCCCTGGGGGATTCTGATCGGCGGCGAGGAGCTGCACAATAATCACCATGCCTACAGTCGCTCGGCGCGCCTTTCCAATCCGAACCTGTGGTGGGAGTTCGACATCGGCTGGCTGTATATCCGCCTGCTGGCGCTGTCCGGTCTTGCCACCGTACATTGCAGCGCGCCCCGGTTAAATCTCCGCAGCAGCGGGCAAGGCTGCGACATGCGCATGTTAGAGGCAGTCATTACCCACCGTTTCGAAGTGCTGTCCAATTTCAGCCGCACCCTGCGGCGGACCGCGCTTGCCGAGGCGGGCGCGCTGCAACTACGTGTTCCCGAGCTGCCCCCCGGCAAACTGCTGGCGGCACTCAGACACTGGCTGCAACGGGAGCGTGCAGAGCTGACCAACGCCGAGGCCAGCGCTTTGGCGCTGGCGCTGCAATCGAGCACCGTCTTGCACACCTTGTACGCAATGCGCCGGGAGCTGGTGAGCCTGTGGAGCCGTTCAACGGCGACGCAGGAACAATCATTGCGCCAGCTTGACGATTGGTGCCGGGCGGCCGAATCCAGCGGCATTGCCGCGTTGAAGGAGTTCTCACGCAAGTTGCGCTGCTACGGTTGATGTTCGTCGTCGACTCATACTATTTCACCAGGAATCGCGTATGCGTGCCGTCGCAGAAGGGCGGCGATTCCGTGTGTTTGCAACCGCAGAAGTACAGGGTTTCGGCGGCGTCGGACGCGTAGGGGAGTGGCGTGAAGTCGGTGCCCGCATGCGAGCCGTCGCAGAACGGCTGGTGGTGGCTGCGGCCGCAGCGGCACCAGTAGTAGGTCTTGCCAGCTTCCACTTCCACGACATAGGGCCCCGCCTGGGCGATAACCGGACCTTCCATGATGGTTCCTTTCGGGCTGTATCCAATTCCAGCCTAGCCCACATCACCGCAAGGTAAAGCCCAGACGCCAAGAGCCTTGCCCAGACTGGCCGCAGCGCGCATCAACGAATTTGCAAATATTTCATTTTCTATACATTTGCGATATTTCGGCGATTGTGCAATAGTGCTTGCCATTCATGCAGTTAGCTGTGTCTTCATGCCCTCTTTTCACCTCGATCAATTCTTCATCAGCACCACTCAGTCGCTGCTCTTCATGCTCGGCAGTTATGACTGGAGCATGGTCGCGCTCTCGGTCCTGATCGCTGTCGGTACTTCGACCATGGCCATGCAGCTGGCCGGTATGGCGCAGGATGCGCGCGGCACGATCAGCCGCCAGGTCGCGCTCTTCAGCGGTGCGCTGGTGCTTGGTGCCGGCGTATGGTCGATGCATTTCATCGGCATGCTGGCCTTCGATCTCTGCAGCGTGGCGCGCTACGATCCGGTGGTCACCATGCTCTCGATGTTGCCGAGCTTCCTGGCCTCGTGGGTGGCGTTGGGCCTGCTTGCGCGCGAAACGATCACGCGCTGGCAGCTGGTGTCCGGTGGCGTCATCGTCGGCGCCGGCATCGGCGTCATGCATTACGCCGGCATGGAGGCTGCGCACAGCTCGCTTGCCTTGCGCTTCGATCCCGGCATTTTTGCCCTGTCCATCGTGGTCGCGGTGGTGCTGTCGATTCTCGCGCTGTGGGTGCGCTTCGGCCTTTCTGCTGGCGGCCGCATCAGTCGTCGTTTCAGCACCTTGCTGGCCGGCCTGGTGCTGGGCTGCGCCATCTCCGGCATGCATTACACCGGTATGGCGGCAGCCCGCTTCATCGTGACCGAGGAACCGGGCTTCGTCCCCGAATCGAATTTCTACCTTGTCTTGGTGATCGTACTGATCATTGTCACCACCACCATCGTAACCGGTGGCGCCAATGTGC
Source organism: Rhodocyclaceae bacterium (assembly GCA_035564055.1). Classification (GTDB taxonomy): domain Bacteria; phylum Pseudomonadota; class Gammaproteobacteria; order Burkholderiales; family Rhodocyclaceae. The sequence goes on from DATMTO010000309.1 coordinate 10,225, forward strand.
TGCTGCGCTACCGCGACATGCACCGCCGCATGCAGCAGACCATGGACGAGCGCGAAGAAATCGCCGTGGCTCTGCGGGTCAGCGAGCAGCAATATCGTTCGCTGATCAGCAACCTGCCCGGCGTTGCCTTCCGCTGCAAGCTGGATGCCGACTGGACCATGCTGTTCATCAGCGATGCGGTTGAGCGTCTGACCGGCTGGACGCCGCAGGATTTCCTGTCCGGCCGAAAGGCCTACGCCGAGCTGATCCATGAAGACGACGGCGAACGCGTCGCCGAGATCGTGCATCTGTCCCTGGAAGAAGACCGGACCTATTACCTCGAATACCGCATTCGCCGCCGCGACGGCGCCGAGCGCTGGGTGTCCGAAACCGGCACCGGAATTCGCGACGAGGACGGGCATATCTCCTGGATCGACGGCGTCATCATCGACAACACCGAGATCAAGCTGCGCAATGCCGAGTTCGAGGGTGTGGTGGATGCCATCGGGCATGCACTGGCGGTCGTCGAGTTCGATCTCGACGGCAATATACGCAATGCCAATCCGAACTTCCTGGCGCTGACCGGCTATCAACTCGCCGATCTGCTCGGCCGCCACCATTCCATCCTCTGTACGCCCGAGGATGCGGCCAGCGAGGCCTATCGCGCCTTGTGGCAAAGCTTGCGGCAAGGCCGTTTTGCCAGCGGCGAATTCCGGCGCATCGGCAAGCAGGGGCAATCGGTGTGGATCCAGGGCAGTTACAACCCTATCCTGAGCCCCGATGGCCAGCCCTATAAGGTGATCAAGTTCGCCAGCGACCTGTCCGAGCGCCATGCCATGGAACAGCGCCTGCGCGAGGCGAAGACGGTGGCCGAGCAGGCCGCGGCCGCGAAGAGTACCTTCCTCGCCAACATGAGCCACGAAATCCGCACGCCGATGAATGCGATCATCGGCTTCACCGATGTGTTGCTGGGCGATGCGGTCGACGATACGCAGCGCCGCCACCTGCGCACCGTGCGCAACTCGGCGCGTTCCCTGCTGGCGCTACTCAACGATATTCTCGATACCGCGAAACTGGAGCGCGGTGCGGTTGACCTGGAGATCGCCGACTTCTCGTTGCGCGAGCTGTGCATGCAGGTGCTCGCTTCGCTGCGCATCAGTGCCCAGAAGAAAGGCCTGTTGCTACGCCTCGACTATCCGGACACGGTGCCGGAGTTCTTCAAGGGCGACAGCCTGCGCCTACAGCAGGTCATTCTCAATCTGCTCGGCAATGCCATCAAGTTCACCGAACATGGCGAGGTCGGACTCAAGGTCGCATTCGATCAGGACCTCGTGCACATCACGGTCAGCGACACCGGCATCGGCATCGCCGCCGACCGCCTGCAGCGCATCTTCGATCCATTCGCGCAGGCCGATGCGTCGATGACGCGGCGCTTCGGCGGCACCGGCCTGGGCACAACCATTGCCCGTCAGCTGGTCGAGCTGATGAACGGGCGCATTGCCGTGGAAAGCACGCCGGGTGTTGGCAGCCACTTCCATATTCACGTGCCGCTGTTGCCGGGCGAGGCGGTTGCCGGCTACGAGGAGGCGCCGCACATCGATCTGCCGCCGCTGACTTTTCTGGTGGCCGACGATGTGCCGCAGAATCTGGAGCTGCTCGAACTGGCGCTCGGCCGCCGCGGCCACACGGTGGTGACGGCAGTCGATGGTGTCGAGGCGGTCGCAAAATTCGCGGTCGGCCGTTTCGACATCGTCCTGATGGATGTGCAGATGCCGCGCCTCAACGGGCTCGATGCCACTCGCCAGATCCGCGCGCTGGAAGCCAGCGAAGGGCGCGCGCCGACCCCCATCGTGGCGCTGACTGCCAGCGTGCTGGAAGAGGATCAGGCCGAGGCGCGGCTGGCCGGCATGGATGGCTTTGCCACCAAGCCGGTCGAACTCGACAAGCTGCATCTGGAGATCGCCCGCCTGCTCGACATCGAGATTCAGCAGGACGCACCGGTACCACGCAACGAAATCCCGTTGGTGCGCGGCTCGGTCATCGACTGGGCCCAGGGCCGCCGTCTGTGGGGCAGCGAGGAGCGCCACAAGCAGGCAATCGCGTCCTTCCTCCTGGAGCATGCCGATGCCGTTGCCACGCTGCGCCGCCAGCACGCAGACAGCCCGCATGAACTGAAGCCGAGCCTGCATCGCCTGCGCGGCGCCGCCGGCAATCTGGCCATCGCGCGTGTTGCCGGCATCATTCTGCGCATGGAGGAAATGCTCAATGAGGCCGATGCCGGCGTGCGACTGCCGCCATTGTTCGGGAGTCTCGCCGACGAGCTGGCCAACGTCGTCGACGTGCTCGGCCATGTGGCGCCCACCGCACCTACGCTGGTCGTTGACGACCAGCGGCAGCTGCTGGAGGCGATGCACAGTCTTGACGGCGGGCTCGCCCACGGCGAGCTGATCGACAGCGCTTACCGGCTGCTCTGCAACGCCTTGCCGGAACCGAAAATACGCATCCTGCGCGATGCCATCGATAGCTTCGATTTCGACGCTGCCCGCGTGGCGTTGGCGAACTTGCGTACATGGCTCGCGCAGCAGGAGGAAGCCGCATGACCCAGGCCCGCGCTGACCATCGTCCGAAGTTGCTGCTCGTCGACGACGAGCCGACCAATCTGCAGATCCTGCGCCAGATACTGCAGGATGACTATCGCCTGCTGTTTGCGCGCGACGGCGAAAAGGCCCTCCAGCTGGCCGCTGCCGAACAGCCCAACCTGGTCCTGCTCGACGTGATGATGCCGGGCTTGAGCGGCTATGAAACCTGCCGGCGTCTCAAGCAGAACGTTGCCACCGAGACGCTGCCGGTGATCTTCGTCACCGCCCTGAACGAATCCAGCGATGAGGAGCTTGGCTTCGGCGTCGGCGCCGTGGATTACATCACCAAGCCGGTCAGTCCGCCCATCGTGCGGGCGCGGGTGCGTACCCATCTGTCCCTGGTTCGCGCCGAGGAGTTGCGCCGCACGCGCCTGCAGATCATTCAGTGCCTCGGGCGGGCGTCGGAATATCGCGACAATGAAACCGGCCTGCATGTGATCCGCATGAGCCATTACGCAAAGATTCTGGCCCTGGCCGCCGGCTTCAGCCCCGATGAAGCCGAGGATATTTTCCATGCGGCACCCATGCACGACGTCGGCAAGATCGGCACGCCCGACGCCGTACTGCTCAAGCCGGGCAAGCTGGAGCCGGACGAGCGCGCCATCATGGAGCTGCATGTGGAAATGGGCGCCGAGATTCTCGGCGAGCACAGTTCGCCATTGCTGCAACTGGCGCGCCGCATCGCCCTGTTCCACCACGAGAAGTTCGATGGCAGCGGTTATCCGCACAAGCTGGCAGGTGAGGACATTCCGATCGAGGCGCGCATCATCGCCATCGCCGACGTCTTCGATGCGCTGACCAGTGAGCGGCCCTACAAGAGGGAATGGCCCGTCGAAGAGGCCGTCGCCCTGCTGCGGCGCGAGAGTGGCAAGCATTTCGATCCGGAACTGGTCGAACTCTTCATCGCGCAGCTGCCGGCGGTGCTGGCGATCAAGACGCAGTACGCCGAAACGTCGACCTGAGCGGCGTCAGTCCTTGTCGCTGAGCTGCGCGTACACTGCCGTGGCGATGCGCGCCAGCTCGCCCTTGTCGATCCCAGCCGAGAGTGCGTAGCCGAATTTTCCGTCGATCCAGTAGAAGACATTGACCGGCCCTTCCTGCGCGAAGCGGAAGGCAGTGTCCTTGTTGCTCTTGTTCTCGGTGGAAACGTAGAGGGTCAGGCGCTGGCCGGTCACGTCGTGATACATGAACTGAGCCACCGGTCCGCTGCTGCCGGGCAGCAGGCGTCCGCCGATCAGCTCATAGCCGAGTCCGCCGAGCTTGGGCGGACGGATATCGGCATCGAGCCGTTTCGACAGCCACTTGACGAGTTGTTCTTCCTGGTCGGCGCCGACTTCGACTGGGCGCTTGACGTCGGGACTGTAGACAACGTGGGCGATGGCTGCCTGGTGCGGCAGGCTGGCCAGGTTCGGCGTATCACCGTTGCGCGGGCCGGCGGCAATGGTGATTACGGCCGGATGCAGCTGTTGGTGCGCAATCCAGCCGCCGCCGGCGCTGGCCACGGCGAGTACGAGGCTGGCAGCGATACGTTGCAGCGACCACGGCGCGAGGCCGGCCGAGGCCCAGCCGGCAC
>DATMTO010000310.1:0-3115 GCA_035564055.1 Rhodocyclaceae bacterium
TTGAGGCCGCCGCGGCGCTTGGCCGCGTCGTCGCTCCAGGATGAGCCCGGCTTCTTGGCGCCCGGCTTGTCGGTCTTGGCATCCGGCTTGGCTTCAGTTGCCTTGGCAGGCTTGTGCAGCGTCCCGGTAGGAGCAGCAGGCGGCGCGGCGGCAGCCTTGCGGGCAGCCTCTTCACGTTCGCGCGCAGCCAGATCGCGTTCCTGCTTGGCCTTCTTTTCTGCGGCCTGGATCGCTGCCAGTTCAGCAGCACGGCGAGCTTCGGCATCGCGAATCGCCTGCTGTTCGGCATCAATGACCGAACGGCGCACCAGCACCGGCTCCTTGCTCTTGGGTTTCTTGACCGGCTCGGCAGCAACAGGCGCTTCGACCACGGCCGGCGCTTCAGGCTCAACGACCGGCGCCGGCTCAGGCACAGGCTCGGGAGCAGCCTCGACGACCGGCGGTGCAACCTCGATCACGGGGGGCGCTTCAACGACCGGCACTTCCACGACCGGAGGCGCCTCGACCACGGGCGCTTCCGCCACAGGAGCGAGCTCGGCAGCATCCGCGGCGGCATCCGGCGTATCGCGGCGTACCAGCACGCGCTTCTTGCGTACCTCGACCTGAATCGTGCGCGACTTGCCGGTCGAATCGGCCGCCTTGATCTCGCTGGTCTGCTTGCGCGTCAGGGTGATCTTGGACTTGGCGTCAGTCTCGCCATGCGACTTGCGCAGATACTCGAGCAGGCGCGCCTTGTCGGCTTCGGTCAGCGTATCGTCTGACGCCTGCTTGCTTACGCCGGCCTTCTGCAGCTGCTCCAGCAGCGCGGCCGCCGGCATTTTCAGCTCGGTAGCAAATTGGGCAACACTCATTTGAGCCATGTATTAACTTCCCCCGGGCTTACGCCTCTCCCGTGAACCAGTGCGCGCGCGCCTTGGTAATAAGCGCCTTGGCGCGTTCTTCGTCGATGCCCGTCATTTCGGTCAGCTCGTCCACCGCCAGATCAGCGAGGTCGTCACGATTCTTGATGCCGCCACGGGCCAGCTTGGCGGCGAGACTCTTGTCCATGCCGTCGAGATTGAGCATGGCTTCTTCCACACCTTCAAGCTGCTCTTCGTCGCTGATCGCTTCAGTCAGAAGCACGTTACGGGCGCGGTCACGCAGCTCGTTCACGGTGGCTTCGTCGAAGGCATCGATTTCCAGCATTTCGGCCAGCGGCACGTACGCAACTTCTTCCAGCGTCGAGAAGCCTTCGGCGATCAGGATGTCGGCAACTTCCTCATCGACGTCCAGCTTTTCCATGAACACGGAACGAATCGCACCGGCTTCAACTTCCTGACGCTCGGCCGACTGTTCGACCGTCATCAGGTTGATCTGCCAGCCGGTCAGCTCGGATGCCAGGCGCACGTTTTGACCACTGCGGCCGATGGCGATGGCAAGATTGGCCTCGTCCACGACAACGTCCATGCTGTGCTTGTCTTCGTCAACGACGATACTGGCCACTTCGGCCGGTGCCAAGGCACCGATCACGAACTGGGCCGGTTCCGGAGACCACAGAATGATGTCCACACGTTCGCCAGCCAGCTCGTTGGTGACGGCGGTGACGCGCGAACCGCGCATGCCGACGCAGGTACCGATCGGATCGATGCGCTGGTCGTTCGACTTGACGGCAATCTTGGCGCGGATGCCGGGATCGCGGGCAGCCGACTTGATTTCGAGCAGCTCATCTTCGATTTCCGGCACTTCGAGACGGAACAGCTCGATGATGAATTCCGGCGCAGTGCGCGACAGGATCAGCTGCGGGCCGCGGGCCTGGCGATCTACCTTGAGCAGATAGGCACGCACACGGTCGCCCGGACGCAGATTTTCCTTGGGGATCATCTGGTCGCGCGGCAGCAGCGCTTCGATGCGGCCAGCTTCGATGATGGCATTGCCACGCTCCATGCGCTTGACGGTGCCGGTGACCAGCTTTTCCTTGCGCTCCAGGAAGTCGTTCAGCACCTGCTCGCGCTCGGCGTCGCGGATCTTCTGCAGGATCACCTGCTTGGCAGCCTGCGCGCCGATACGGCCGAAGTCGACCGGTTCAAGGCTTTCCTCGATGTAATCGTCGACCTGCACGTCGGACAGCTGTTCGCGCGCATCGATGATGCCAATCTGGTTTTCGTCGTTTTCGACTTCGGCATCGGGCAGCACGTGCCAGCGGCGATATGCATCGTAGTCGCCGGTTTCACGGTCGATCTCAACGCGGATATCGGCGTCATCATTGATACGCTTCTTGGTCGCCGAGGCGAGCGCCATCTCGAGCGCAATGAAGACCACTTCCTTTTGCACATTCTTCTCACGCGCCAGTGCATCGACCAGCAACAGCAATTCGCGACTCATTCAGTATTCCTCCGAATTCTTCTAACCGCTAATTTTCAAAACTGGGGTACCAGGCGCGCCTTGTCCAGCTCTTCAAGGGCCACAACCAGCTCGCCCTTCTCGGTATCCAGACAGACGCGACCATCGCGGACTCCGATCAGAGTCCCGGTAAAATTTCTTTGATTCTCAACCGCCACACGCAGGCGGATGTTGACCTGCTGACCCGCGAAGCGCTCGAAATCGTTCAGTTTCTTGAGCGGCCGGTCCAGGCCCGGCGACGACACTTCAAGACGATCGAAATCAATGTTCTCGACGGTAAACACGCGCGTCAGCTGATTGCTGACATTGGCGCAGTCGTCGATATTCACGCCTTCCGGCTTGTCGATAAAAACAGTAAGCAGGCGCGCCCGCGGGCTGGTTTCAAAATCCACCAGCTCGTAGCCCAACCCGGTCACTGTCTGTTCAATTATTTCAACAAGTTGCATGAAAATTCCGCAGGTACTGCACAAATCCGTTCGCACAAAATAAAAAATGGGCTTGATGCCCATTTTTTATTGATTCTGATGAGGCCACGGTCCCGGGTGTTTTCGAGACTGCGAGACATTGGCAATCGACAATGTCGTGGAAAGTGCAAGATTATAGCAGAGCCAACCCCGGTTTCACAATGAGGGCTCGGAAGATTCCGCCTTTTTGCGCGGGCCTGAACGACGGCGCCGCTTGCGCGACTTGTTGCCAGCGGCCTTGGGATCGGCACCACCTCCAGGCACGGCGGCCT
>DATMTO010000311.1:0-2806 GCA_035564055.1 Rhodocyclaceae bacterium
GTAGGAGCTGCCGAAGGCTGCGATCTTTTAGGGCGTGGACGGATTTCTTTATTCCAGCAACTTGCCCACATCTGCTGTGCACCCGACTGTGGATAACCTGAGCACATATGGCTGTAACCCTTCTGTCACGTGGCTTTGCGCGATTTGCTCACTTTTCGTCCACTGCGCATGAAAAAAGATAAATCCCACGTAAAAACAGATAGTTAGCGATTTTTATCACCATTGGGAGATAGCATCCCAGCGCTTATGCCAAGGATTTCCAATTGCGCACAAATACTGTGGAACAACCTGTGGATAAGCCGTTCATGGCTGGCGCAGTCGCAGGTTCTGTATAGCTTCGACCCGGCTGCTCGTTTTTTAACCAGTTCGTCACGGTGCAAAAGTGGAGCCGGATCAACAGCTTTGCGCTGAATTGGTGCCCGCTCCTCCTGCGTTTTTCAGCGCGACGCTCTGCCGCCGGCACGCGGCAATAGTTACGGCGGGCGTTCCTGACTCAATGGCCAGGAAATTGCTTTATCCACAGGCACAACTCCAAGTCAGTCGAGCCTGTCATGCCAAGCCCAGATTCAACGCCGCGCCTGCAACTGCGCCAGATCAGCAAACGCTACCCCGGTTGCGTGGCCAATGACGCCATCGACCTGTGCATCGCGCCCGGGGAAATCCACGCGCTGCTCGGTGAGAACGGCGCGGGCAAAAGTACCTTGATGAAGATCATCTACGGCGTGACCCAGGCCGATACGGGGGAAATGCTCTGGCAGGGTCAGCGAGTAAATATCCGCAACCCGGCGCAGGCCCGGCAGTTGGGGATCGGCATGGTGTTTCAGCATTTCTCGCTGTTCGAAACCCTCAGCGTCGCGCAGAACATCGCTCTGGCCATGGGCGCCAAGGCCGGCACGCCGAAACAACTGGAGCCGAAAATTCGCCAAGTATCGCGCCGCTACGGCATGGCGCTGGAGCCGGAGCGACTTGTCCACAGCCTGTCGATTGGCGAGCGGCAACGGGTGGAGATCATTCGTTGCCTGATGCAGGACATTCGCCTGCTGATCCTCGACGAGCCGACGTCGGTGCTGACGCCGCAAGAGGCCGACGAACTGTTCATCACCCTGCGCCGCCTCGCCGCCGAGGGCTGCAGCATTCTGTTTATCAGCCACAAGCTCGCGGAAGTGCGCGCGCTGTGCCATAGCGCCACGGTCTTGCGCGGCGGGCGGGTCGCCGGGCATTGCCAGCCGGCCGAATGCTCGGATCAGCAATTGGCGCAGATGATGGTCGGCGAAGCGGCGGCGTTGATCGGCGAATATCCGAAGGTCAGTGGCGGCGCGGACTTTCTACAGGTCAACGGCTTGAGCTGGCACAACCCCGATCCCTTCGGCTGCTCGTTGAGCGACATCAATCTGCAAGTGCGCGGCGGCGAAATCGTCGGCATCGCCGGGGTCGCGGGCAATGGCCAGGATGAGCTGCTCGCCCTGCTCAGCGGTGAACAAACCCTGCCCCGCGACGGCGCGACAACGATTTGTTTCGCCGGGCAAGCGGTCGCCGATTTGCGTCCGGATGCGCGGCGCCAACTCGGTCTGGCGTTCGTCCCGGCAGAACGCCTGGGCCACGGCGCAGTGCCGGAACTGAACCTTGCCGACAACGCCTTGCTCACGGCCTTTCAACAGGGGCTGGTGAGCAACGCTTTGATCAAGCGCAGTAAAGTCGAAGCCCTCGCACAAACCATCATTCAGCGCTTCGGGGTGAAAACCCCGGGCACTCACGCGGCCGCGCGCAGCCTGTCCGGCGGCAATCTGCAGAAATTCATTCTCGGCCGGGAAATCCTCCAGCAACCGAAACTGCTGATCGCGGCGCACCCGACCTGGGGCGTCGACGTGGGCGCGGCGGCGACCATTCACCGCGCGCTGATTGCCCTGCGCGATGCCGGCGCGGCGATCCTGGTGATCTCCGAAGACCTCGACGAACTGTTCCAGATCAGCGACCGCCTCGGCGCCCTGTGCGCCGGGCGTCTGTCGCCGCTGCAGAACACCACCGACACCCTGCTGAGCGATGTCGGCGGCTGGATGGCCGGGCACATCAACCCCACGCATTCATCGGCCACGGCCTGACGGAGTTTTCCCAACATGCTGCTTTCCCTCGAACCCCGTGGCCAGCAATCGCGCCTGATGTTGTGGTGCTCGCCGTTGCTGGCGGCACTGTTGACCCTCGGTTGCGGCTCGCTGCTGTTCATCGCCCTGGGGCATGATCCGCTGCAAACCTTGCACACGCTGTTGATCGCTCCGGTCAGCGATCTGTATGGCGTCTCCGAACTGCTGGTCAAGGCGCTGCCGATTCTGCTCTGCGCATTAGGCTTGGCGGTGGCTTATCAAGCGCGAATCTGGAACATCGGCGCCGAAGGCCAGTTACTGCTCGGTGCACTCGCCGGCAGTGCCTTGGCGGTGAACATCATCGACCTGCAAAGCCGTTGGGCGCTGGTGCTGATTCTACTCACCGGCACCTTCGCCGGCGCCGCTTGGGCCGGGCTGACGGCATGGCTGCGCACGCGCTTCAACGCCAATGAAATCCTCACCAGCATCATGCTCAATTACATCGCGCTGAACCTGTTGCTGTTCTGCGTGCACGGGCCGCTGAAGGATCCGGCCGGCTACAACTTTCCCGAGTCGGCGATGTTCGGCGACGCCAGTCGCCTGCCGCTGCTGATGGAGGATGGTCGGGTGCATGCCGGGGTGTATTTCGCCTTGCTCGCGCTGGTCGCGGTGTGGGTGTTGTTGCAGAAAAGCTTCGTCGGTTTTCAGATCAAAGTGCTCGGTCTGGA